>JAYTNQ010000059.1:0-5371 GCA_043748255.1 Bacteroidota bacterium | reverse complement strand
CCATATTTTTCAAACAATGTTTCCATTTCCAAAACCTTGGCTTTGTCTTCAACAACAATCAGTGCGCGAGGTGATTCTTCGCCTTCTTCTACAAGTTGTTGGATCACATTGAGGACAATAGTAGTGGTTTTTCCAGATTTTGGAGGCCCAATAATCAAACAATCAGCACCGCTCTTGATGGTCGAAAAAGTGTCAAACTGCATTTCGTTGGCTTCAACAAGTTGGTTTTCTGCCAATGCTTTTTGAAGGTTTTCGTTTATTTTTTTTAAAATCATTTTGTAAATATACAATTAATAGTGGTTTGCAATTCTTTTTTCGTTGATTTTTTTATTCAAATTGCTAAAAATCAACAAGTTAATTATAATCAAATCATGGTTTGTGTATAAAAATTATAATCTTTCAAGACGGTTTTTACAAAATCTACATCGTTGCCAGATTGGTTTTTGATGGCAGTAACAGATTCAATTTTTTGGGTCAAAAGTGCAATTTTTTTATAATCTTGTTTGCTTCTTGCTTCCAAAAAAGTATCTTTAATAATGCGGATATCATTGTCTGAGAGTTTGATGACTGATGGATATATAGGAACATAATTGGCATCAATTTCTTCAAGAATAGTACTGTTTATAGATACTTTTTGCTTCATCGAAATCACGGCTGTACCCGCAACGATGTCGCCCAACCGTTGTGATTTTTGGCTGATTACAATACAAACCATGCTGATAACGCCACCGTTTGAAAAAATTTCGATCAATCGAAAAAGCCAACGTATCAAATAATCGCCCAACGAGGCTTGATAGCCATCTATTTTGACAACTTTTATTTTTAGCAATTTTTTTCCAAGAGTTTGCCCTTCAAAAATACTTTCAAAAAGTAAGGTATATAGCAATATTGGGAGCATAAAAAACAAGCCAATCGCACCTTTTGACCAACTATCTAATGCTTCTATCGCATTTCCAAGGCCTAAACCGACAAAAACACCCCAAAAAACAGCAATCAAATAGGCAATTTGAATGGTCAAATCTGCCATGAATGCTAATAATCTTTCGCCTATCGAGGCGGCCAAAAAATTTATTTTGACATTTTGTGTCGTATTTATTGTTATTTGCAACATATTTTATATTTTAGCATTCAATGAGAGAAATAGCATTCATAAAACAAAACAAACAAAAGTGGCTTGATACCGAGCAAGCTATTTTTGGCAAAACTAAAAAAAATCCTGATGAAATAGCCCATTTGTATATACAATTGGTGAATGATTTGTCATTTTCTCAAACTTTTTATCCAAAAAGCAAAACTGTTACCTATTTAAACTACTTGGTTTCGATCATTTATCAAAAAATTTATAAAACAAAAAGGCAAGAAACCAATAGGATAGTTTCTTTTTTTAAAACAGAAGTTCCCCTTATTGTGTTTCAATATCGACGTTATATTTTGTATGCGTTTGTGCTGTTTTTTATGTCGGTATCAATTGGTGTAATTTCTGCAAAATATGATGATACTTTTGTTCGGCTGATTTTGGGCGACGATTATGTCAACATGACTTTGCAAAATATCAAAGACGGCAACCCGATGGCGGTTTATAAATCTGGCAGCAATTGGGGCAGCTTTATTGGCATTACCATCAACAATCTTTTTGTTGGAGCGCGTTGTTATATTTATGGAATTTTTTTGGGAGTAGGCACATTTTTGGCATTGCTTCAAAATTGTATTATGCTGGGCTCGTTTCAATATTTTTTTTACAAACAAGGTGTTTTTTGGCAAAGTGTACAAGGTATATGGATTCATGGCTCGATGGAAATTTTTGCCATTGTGATCGAGTCTGCAGCTGGTTTTATTTTGGGTGCATCTGTCTTGTTTCCAAAAACTTTTTCGAGGGTAGATTCTCTAAAAATCGGTTTCAAAAACAGCTTCAAAATATTTTTGTCAACAACGCCTTTTACAGTCGCTGCAGGCTTTTTAGAAGGTTTTATCACTCGATATTCAATTATTATGCCGCATTGGCTCAACATTTTTATCATTTTATTTACGCTTTCGATTATTTGTTTTTATTTTTTAATATATCCGTTTTTGGTGTTCAAAAAGCAACAAGCAGATTTTAAAAACACTTTTTTGAAATGAAAAAAATCATGTTTTTTGTATTGCTGTTTTGTGTTTTTTTGCCTACAAAAGCAAGCAGCAGTTTTGCGATAAAAGATAATTTGAAAAAAGCAAAGCATGTCAAAATCGATATAAAAATTGATAGTGGCTTGGTTTCAAAAATAAATTTTCAATCAAATTTTAAAACAAAATACAAAAATTCCGCCTTTGATTATGCCCCTAAAATTCACAAACAAAATGCTTGGGATCGATTTAAGGATTGGTTGTCACGTTTTTTTATGAATTTGTTTCGATTTAGCAATCAATTTGCAGCGGCAACATTTGTGGAGGTTTTGCTAAAAATTATAGCCATCATAATCATCGTTTTGGCCGTTTATTTTATCATAAAAAACATCATAAACAATGAAGGGCATTGGGTTTTTGGTAAAAATTCTGATAAAAAAATGAATCACTTTGACGAAGTTGAAAAAAATTTAATGATTATAGATTTTGAAAAATTAATTCATCAACAATTGCAATTGGATCAAAAACGGCTTTGTATTCGGTATTATTATTTGTGGTTTCTAAAAAAAATGTCAGAAAATCAAGTTATCATTTGGGAAATCGAAAAAACAAATGACGATTATTTGCGCGAAATTAAAATGGAGGACAACAGGAAGGAATTTGCCTATTTGTCCTATATATACGAGAATATTTGGTATGGCGAATTTGAGTTGAACAACACCAATTTTGAAACTGCCAAAACTGCTTTTGAAACCGCAATTCAGAGCCATATACGATGAACAAATCTACAAAAATATACGGTTTTTTATTGCTCTTGCTTTTTGTAGGTATGGTTGTGGCTGATTTTAACAAGCCAAAACCATTAGATTGGACACCTACATTTGGAATAAAAGACAAAATTCCGTTAGGCCTTTTTGTTTTTGATAACGAATTTCCAAAAATATTTAAAAATCAAAAATGTATCAAAATTATCAAAACACCTTATGAATATTTTGATCCTTTGTTTGAGGAAGATGCAGACGTTCAGGATTATAGCGTAAAAGGTACTTTTGTATCAATTTCTGACGAAAATTTGATTGATAATGAATCTACCAATGAATTGCTGTCTTTTGCAAGTCGCGGAAACACGGTTTTTTTGAGCATGAAAAATTTTCCTAAAACCATTTTGGATAGTTTAAAACTAAAAACAAATGAGGATTTTGAATTCAAAGATTCAATATATAATTGGCTGTCTAACAAAAATTTTGCCCCAAAAAAATACAACCTATTAGAGGGTTTAGGAACTACTTATTTTTCAAAAATTGACACCTTAAAAACAACTGTTTTAGGGTTTCAAACGGGTGATTCTGCCAGAATAAATTTTATAAAAATACCTTATTATAAAGGAAATTTCATCCTTCACACCCAGCCAACAGCTTTTTCAAATTTTCATTTACTAAAAAAAAATCATGCCGAATATGCCCAAAACTTGTTGTCTTATATTCCAGAATCGACTATTTTTTGGTATATAAAAGATCAAAACGGCAACAGCATTTCTGATTCGCCTTTTAGATATATTTTAAAACAAGCAGCCTTGAAATGGGCTTGGTATTTGTTTTTGATTGGAATGTTGTTTTTTATGATTTTTAATGCAAAAAGACGACAACGCATTGTGCCAATTCAAAAACGGTTGACCAACACCACCGTCGATTTTGTAAAAACTATTGGCAATTTGTATCTTCAAGAAGGCAACCACCATCATTTGATTGACAAAAAAATTATATATTTTTTAGAAAAAATACGATTGGATTATTTGATAGAAACAAGTGTTTTGGACGATTTTTTTGTGCATAAATTGTCTCAAAAATCGGGACAAAGTGAAGTAGTTGTTCAAAAATTGATTACATTTATAAACCAATTTCGGAAAAATAATTTAGAAAGTGTCGCCTCAGATTTGATCAAATGCAACCAATTGATAGAACAATTTTGGAATATTAAAAACAATAAAATCATATAAAATGGAAGAAAATAATACAAACAGTTTGACCGAAAATCTTAATTTTGAATCACGATTAGATTTGTCAAAATTGCAAGAGAGTATCAAAGCGATAAAATCCGAACTTGGATCTGTTATTGTAGGTCAGCACAAAATGATCGATCAACTGCTGGTCGCCATATTGGCAAACGGTCATGTTTTGCTAGAGGGAGTTCCTGGAGTTGCCAAAACGATTACCGCCAAATTGCTTGCCAAAACCATGAATATTGGTTTTAGTAGAATTCAATTCACCCCAGATTTGATGCCTTCTGACATTTTGGGAACTTCGGTTTTTGATCTAAAAAAATCAGAATTTCAATTCAAAAAAGGACCTATTTTTTCAAATTTGATTTTGATAGACGAAATCAACCGTGCGCCAGCCAAAACGCAGGCCGCATTATTTGAAGTTATGGAAGAAAGACAAATTACAATAGATGGCGCAACCTATATTTTAGACAATCCATTTTTGGTAATTGCCACCCAAAATCCAATCGAACAAGAAGGAACTTATCGATTGCCAGAAGCACAATTGGATCGATTTTTGTTCAAAATTAGTATTCATTATCCAAAATTAGACGACGAAATAAGCATTATAAAACGAGAGCATCATTTACAAAATCAAAGTAAATTAGAGCATATCAAACAATTGCTTTCTGCAGCAGACATACAGTTGTATCAAAATCTTGTCAAACAAATTGTGGTCGAAGAAAATTTGATAACTTTTATTGCAAAAATCGTGATCAACACCCGCGAAAACTCGTTTTTGTATCTCGGTGCCTCACCCCGTGCCTCAATTGCTATCCTGAATGCTGCCAAAGGATTTGCAGCCATCAGAGGACGTGATTTTGTTACGCCAGACGATATCAAAGAAGCTGCAATTCCGGTGTTGCAACATCGTGTCATTGTATCGCCCGAGCGAGAAATGGAAGGAATTTCGAGTATAGATATCATCAAACAAATTTTGGAAACAGTCGAAATTCCAAGATAATAATTTCATTTTGATGAAAAACAAAAGCCAATATATGTCTTTTTTTAAAAAATTATATCTGAACAATAGTTTGTTTTATGCACTTATAGGTGTCATAATGCTATTTGTTGGGGCATTTATTTTTCCGTTTTTGTATTCGGCAACCTGCTATTTACTGCTGGTTTTATTGATTTTGTTATTTTTAGATATTTCGTTATTGTTTGTAGCAAAAACGGGGGTTGTTGCGCAAAGAATTTTGCCCGAAAAATTATCAAATGGCGACCAAAATG
>JAYTNQ010000058.1:0-5394 GCA_043748255.1 Bacteroidota bacterium | reverse complement strand
ATATGGGTGCCGAAATAGGGGCAACCACTTCAACATTTGGATATGACGACTCGATGGATCGCTACTTGCGCTCTACAAACCGTGCCGATGTGGCAGACGAAGCCAACAAAATCAAAGAATACCTCACCGGAGACCCAGAAGTATATAACAATCCAGCACAATATTTTGACCAAGTTATCGAAATAGATTTGAATACACTCGAGCCACATTTGAACGGCCCTTTTACGCCAGACTTGGCAACCCCAATTTCAAAAATGAAAGAAACAGCCATCAAAAACAATTGGCCACTCAAGATTGAAGTAGGTTTGATAGGCTCTTGCACCAATTCCTCCTATGAAGATATCGCAAGATCAGCATCTATCGCAAAACAAGTTTTTGACAAAAAATTAAAACTAAAATCACAATTCACAATCACACCCGGATCCGAAGTAGTGAGAGCTACCATAGAAAGAGACGGATTTATAGCCACTTTCGACAAAATAAACGCCACCGTTTTTGCAAACGCCTGCGGGCCATGTATAGGAATGTGGGACAGAGATGGCGCCGACAAAGAAGAACGCAACACAATAGTACACTCCTTTAACCGAAATTTTTCAAAACGCGCAGACGGAAACCCAAACACAATGGCATTTGTAGGATCACCAGAATTGGTCACCGCATTAGCCATAGCCGGCGATTTGAGTTTCAATCCCATCACCGATTTTTTGATCAACGAAGATGGCGAAGAAGTAAAATTGGATGAGCCAACAGGAGACGAGCTACCAACAAAAGGCTTCTTTGCAGAAGATCCCGGCTTTCAAGCCCCAGCCATAGATGGCTCTGGAGTTCAAATTTTGGTGAGCGAAACCTCCGAAAGATTACAACTCCTCGCACCCTTCAAAAAATGGGACGGCAACAATATTATAGGAGCCAAATTATTGATCAAAGCATTCGGAAAATGCACCACAGACCACATCTCGATGGCAGGACCATGGCTGCGTTTCCGTGGGCATTTAGACGCCATTTCAAACAATATGTTAATCGGTGCCATCAATGCTTTTAACCAAAAAGCAAACACCGTCAAAAACCAACTAACAGGCGAATATGCCCCAGTCCCAGCAGTAGCAAGAGCCTACAAAGCCGCCAATATCGCCTCGGTAGTAGTGGGCGACCACAACTATGGCGAAGGATCATCTCGAGAACACGCCGCTATGGAACCACGCTTTTTGGGCGTAAAAGCCGTATTGGTCAAATCATTTGCACGCATACACGAAACCAATCTGAAAAAACAAGGAATGCTTGGCTTGACATTTGCAAACGAAGCAGACTATGACAAAATACAAGAAAATGACACCATCAACTTTGTAGATTTAGTCGATTTTGCCCCAAACAAACCACTAACACTCATCTTCATTCATGACGACGGCAGCCAAGACACCATCATTGCAAACCACACCTACAACGAAGGACAAATCGGCTGGTTTGTAGCAGGATCCGCACTGAATTTGATTGCAGCCGCCGGAAAAATATAACCCATTTTTAAATTCTAAATGAACCTTTGAAATTAAACACAAAAATCCGTTTCCTAACGGATTTTTTCTTTTTGGGCGTGCCCCTTCGGGTCGGTCTCCGGCTCCCGCTTTTTTGGGCTGGCTGAAAAACGCCAGCCCAAAAAGAGCTCCGCCTTTGCCCTCACGCAAGTCGCTGCAAGTAGAGTAGTAGTTTCGATACAATAAATTTTCAAAAATGCTTTATTTCATATATGTTATTCGTTATCCGTTTACAACAGCTTTCAAAACAACTTATTTTCAATCAAAAAATCCCCAAAAACAATCCACAACACGAATCTCCATATTTGTCGAGCCGAAAGAATTTTAACAAACACGCTTCAAACTCCACAACCTAAAAGATATCATCAACCCATACAAAATCATTTAAAAGCGAGAAAACAAAATTTTTCAAAACCCTTGCGGCCGAATGTGAGCAGAAAAAATTTGAAAAATGATAGGTTATATAGAAAAAAAGAAATAACGCTGGCAAACTATATTTGTTGGCACGCATTACAGAAAAAACGGAATCTAACAGAATAGGAATTTATAACAATTGAATTAAAAACATACGAAGTGTTGGAAACAAAATTGAATATTGCCGCAGAAAATGAATATAAAACACAAGTAGCATCATATTGAAAGAGCAGCAAAAAATATCCATTCGTTTTTTTGACGACCGTGAAGTTCGAGCCTTTTGGGACGAACAAAACGCCAAATGGAAGTTCAGCATTGCTAATGTTATTGGTATTTTGAAGCAAGATGTTCATTATAACAATGCTCCAAACCTTTGAAAATATCTCAAAGCCAAACTCAAAAAGAAAACAAGTTGGTTGGAGATTCTCTCCAACTGAAATTAGCCGCAAATGAAGGCAAAAAGCGCCTAAAAAAGACACATTTGACAATGAAGATGTAATTACTTTTGCAAAATATTTCCCAACAAAAAGGAAATACAATTTTTAGATTGGTTTTTTTAGAGCCAGAACATTTTTGTAGATACAAAAGAATATCCCCATAAGATGTACCTCAGCAGTGCCAATTTCCGTTTTTTCTTTCATTGCAAAATTTTAAAAAATTGGAATGAAAATTACATTTTAACAATAATAAAAAGCATCAATTTTGTCTTTACCAACTGTTTTGAACCAAGAAAATTAGTCAACTAAAAATACATATCCAAAATAAAATAATTCAAAAAATCAATATTTTGGAGCTGAAATAAGGATCAAGTTTAAAAAAAATTGACAACGGAAACTGTCAAAAAATTGACTAATTAAAATTTTCAAAATGCTCAAAAGTGCCGTTTTTATAAAAAATCACAATCTTGGATATAGCCGCATCAATCGATTTTTGGGGCAAAATTGAAGCCATATTTTCGGGTTTTTTTTTATCAATTTCGGCTACAATTTCAATCGGTTTTTCATCAATCAAAACTGTAGAAATAGGAGTAGGGTCTGATACTTTTTTTGGCAATACTGTCAATTCTGTTTTCAAAAAATTGCCTTTGCCACTCAAAATCCAACTAGCGTCAACCTCCGGGAATATCGTCAAAATCTTGATTATAAAATCCAAACTCGGCTTGTTTCTACCCGATAGAATATGAGAAATACTCGAGCGTTGAACACCGATTTTGTCAGCAAATAGCGAAGCATTCAAACCATAATTATCAAACAAAATGGTCAATCTTTTGGTAAAATCATCAGTGTTTAACATTGTAACATCGTGTGTTTTATATTGATGTTACAAATGTAATTAAAAAAATGTAATATCCCAAATTTACACTTGTAAATCTCAAAAAAATCGTTTATTTAGTTCGTTTTTTTATTTAATTAAAATTAATTAAAACGCTGATAATAAAATTTTTAACATTAATATCAAACACATCAAAATTTGTTTACAAATCCAATTGTCAAAGCATAACCCTATTCTTGAAACCTGTTTACAAAAGCAAATAAAAAGCATAATATTATTGTTTACATTTGTAAATAAAAACTTGTTTACTTTTGTAACATGATATATGACAAACCAAATTTCGAGAATTTATACAATCCTTATATTCAAAAAAAACTTGCTGGCCGTTTGATCCATTTAGATCATATTACACCCATTTTGTCAGCTCTAAAAAACCAATCTGCAGTTTCAATTATTGGAAAATCTGTTTTAGACAAACCAATATATGGCTGCCAATTTGGTAACGGAAAAATCAAAATTTTGATCTGGTCACAAATGCACGGAAATGAATCTACAACCACAAAAGCCATTTTTGATTTGTTCAAATTCTTGGAATCAGACGATGTTTTTGCCACCCAAATCATCAATAATTTTACACTTTTTTTTATCCCAATTTTGAACCCAGACGGTGCACAATTATACACCCGCGAAAATGCAAATCAAATTGATTTGAATCGAGATGCTCAAAATTTGTCGCAACCAGAAAGTTTGATTTTGCGAAAAATATTTTCAGATTTCAAACCCAATTTCTGTTTCAATATGCACGATCAACGAAGCATTTTTGGCGTAGCTAATTCTGGTCTTCCCGCCACAGTTTCATTTTTGGCGCCACCCTTTAATGCCAATTGTGATTATAATATGGTTCGGCAAAAAGCCGTTGAAGTTATTGTAGCGATGAACAATGATTTGCAAAAAATCATTCCGGGTCAGGTAGGACGTTTTGACGACGCTTTCAATATTAATTGTGTGGGCGATACTTTTCAATCACTTGGCATAGCAACAATTCTTTTTGAAGCCGGACATTTTCAAAATGATTATCAACGCGAAAAATCTCGAAAATACATCTATATTGCATTATTGTCAAGTTTTTACACAATCCTCGAAAACGATGTAGTTAATTATGATTTGAATAATTATATGCAAATTCCACAAAATAACCCTATTTTTTTTGATATTGTATATAAAAATGTTAAGATTTATTATGATAATTCATTTTTTATTACCAATTTTGCAATTCAATATAAAGAAGAATTAATCAATAATACTATCTTTTTTAACGGTTTTATTGCTAAAATTGATGATTTAGAAAATTATTTTGCACATTTAGAGATTGATGCCAAAGCACAACTTTTTGAATGTAACAACGAAAATTTTCCTAAAATCAATCAAAAGGCAGATTTTTATTTAGATAAAAATACAAAAATCAAAAACGGATTGATCATTTCAGATTAATACTGAAAATATTAACTTTAATTTAAAACCTACCTTACTATGAGCAAATTTCGATTAGATGAAGTTGACCACCAAATTTTGGACATGTTGATAGACAACACACGAGTTCCGTTTACGGATATTGCAAAAACATTGCTTATATCTGCGGGTACAGTGCATGTTAGAGTCAAAAAAATGGAAGATGCGGGCATTATTACTGGCTCATCATTAACCTTGGATTATGAAAAATTGGGCTATTCCTTTATCGCTTATGTAGGTGTATTTTTGAATAATACCTCGCAAACAAAATTTGTTTTGGAACGTATCAACGAAATCCCGTTTGTAACGGTTGCCCATGTTACAACTGGTAAATTTAATATTTTTTGCAAAATTAGAGCCAAAGATACAAAACATGCCAAAGACGTTATTTTTTCGATAGATGATATCGAAGGGGTTTATAGAACAGAAACCATGATTTCACTCGAAGAAAGTATTAACGACAAAAAGCGTTTGATGCACACTATTTTCAAAAATCTGTAAAAATTTGTCGTTTAATTATATTAAAACCTCAAATTTGTTTTTGAGGTTTTTTTTTTGATAAAATAAATAATTCCTATGTACACTCCAACCAAAATTGAACGATTTAACCAGCACGTTTTATCAAAATATCATATTTATAATAGTGTTTTTATCACGCTACCGTTTGACG
>JAYTNQ010000057.1:0-5410 GCA_043748255.1 Bacteroidota bacterium | reverse complement strand
CTGCAGTTTGCTCAAAGGTGTTTTCTATGATGATATTGCAATCTATTTTGCCTCGTTCTAATTGTTGTGCAATTTGTGTTCGCAAACCCAATTCCATTTCTCTAAAATTAGCTGGAAGCCTAACATTTAAATCTAAACCTTTGCTGTTTAGCGATTTAACTTCGACTGTTATTTTTTTTGTTTGCAATTGCAGGTTTGATTTTCCAAAACCAGTCATCGATTGTATCATGTTGTTTTTTTAAGAGTTCAAAGATATAAAACTATGTATTATTTTAAGTTTTTAAATGGGGTTTAACTTTGCCAAATAGTCAAAATGTTCGCCTTCGCAAATCATTTCGCAATGCAAACCTGCTTTTTGTGCGGCAATTTTTAGGGTTTGAAAATCAATATACATCCAATCAAAAGGAACTTCTTTTTGGTTTTTATAAGAAATATTAAACACCACTTCGCCATAATAATCGGTATCTGTGGGCAATATTTTATTTCCTTTTTTATCTTCGTCAAACATATATATAATGTCTGAACTGTCTAACAATATTTGACCGTTTGGCAACAATAATGATTTTAATTTTGTCAAAAAAGGGGTCAGTTTATTTAATTTCCCACACATTCCAGCGCCATTCATTAGCAATAAAATAGTGTCAAATTTGTCAAAATCATAGTCGAAAATATTACAAACCTTTGCGTTTATAATACCTCTTTCTAAACAAGTAGCCATAGCATTTGCAGAAATGTCAATAGCGTGCACTTCGATTTTTTTTTGATTTTGCAAATACAAACTGTGGCTACCTGCGCCAGCACCAACGTCTAAAACCTTGCCAAAAGCCAATGTCAAAGCGGTTTTTTCGATATTTGGCATCGCCTCAAACTCTCGAAAAAGATACGACACACTCATTTCATCTGCTTCAGAAATACTGGTTTCGGTAATTAGATTTTGAGGATTATTTTGGGTTTGAAAATCAAAAATAGCTTTTCCAAAAAGGTCTTTCATGTGTTATAGAATAAAAATAGGTCTAATTAAAAATGAATGTGTATTTTTGTTTTAAATTTTTATCAAAAACAAGATGTTTCCACCATTGCATACGCTTGCAAAATTGGCCAAAGATAGTCATAACGATTCAAAAAAATATTTTGAAAAGTTAAAAAAGAAAACGCCCAAAAATTTGGATTATGTAATGCAGGAGTTACATGATAATGAGTTTAAAAAAACAGATTGTTTGCAGTGCGCCAATTGTTGCAAAACCACCGGACCACTATTTACGTTGGCAGATATTGAACGGATTGCAAAACATTTGCGACAAAAACCACAAATTTTTATAGACTGCTATTTGAAGATTGATGAAGATCAGGATTATGTGTTGCAAAGTCTTCCGTGTGGTTTTTTGGACAATCAAAATGCCTGTATGATCTATGATGTTCGACCAAAGGCTTGTCGTGAATTTCCGCATACGGATCGCAAAAAATTTCAACAAATTAGCGATTTGACGCTTCAAAATGTTGGGGTTTGTCCTGCGGCTTTTAATATTGTAGAGGCCATGAAACGAAAAATACCGCTTTGATTTTTAGTGCAATACAATATTTTTTGTTTAAAATCGTTATGATAATATCACGCTTAAAAAAATCCTTTTTATGAAAAAAACAATCCTTTTTTTGTGTTTGATTTCTTTGCTTTTTCAAAGTTGTTATACTTATAAGACTGTTGATTTGCAGAAGGACAAAATCGTAGAAAACAAAAAATACAGACTCTATCTTGAAGGAAGTGTAATGGGAAAAGTAACCGTGAATGCGGTTTCAGACAATAGTATCACTGTTTTGGACAAAAGGCATCGATTGGTTCAAATTCCTTTTAGTGAGATAAAAGTGATAAAAAAGAGACGGCTTTCAATAGGTAAAACGGTGGCTTTTACAGCTGACACCTTTTTAATTACGGCGACTACTGTGATTTTCATTGCATTGTCAAATTTCAAAATTTCAAAATAAATTCTATTTTTTGATAAAAAAACTATCAAAAGCCATTCTTGTTTTTTATTTTTGTAAAAAAAAATGGAAAAGAAAATTGTTCTTTTTGGACTTGCTTTTGGTGTTTTGGCTATTGTTTTGGGTGCTTTTGGAGCACATACTCTCAAAAAAACCTTGAATGTAGTGCAACTAAATTCTTTTGAAATTGGAGTGAAGTACCTGATGTATCATGCTTTTTTTTTACTTTTTATTGGCACAACAAACTTGCTAAATTTTGAACAGAAAAACATCGCATTTTGTCTCATTTGTATTGGAATTCTTTTTTTTTCGGGTTCTATTTTTTTATTGACTACACAAAGCCTTACCAAAATTAATTTTAATTTTTTGGGCCCTATCACTCCAATTGGAGGATTGCTATTAATAGCTGCTTGGATTTGCGTTTTTATAAATATTTTGAACAAAAAATGATAATTTATCAATAATTGAAACTTATTTAAAATAAAATTTTTACTTTTGTTAAAAATTTTTAGCAATCAATTATTACTTTTATGGATCAGAACGCCCCGTTTACTACAACGATATCGTTAGAAAAAATAGGAATTCAAAATGCTAATGTTCGTTATCAATTGTCTGCCAAGGCTTTGCAAAAAATCACTTTAGATTCCCATCAAGGCAAACTGACCTCAACAGGTGCTTTGGCGATAAATACGGGTGTTTTTACAGGACGTTCTCCACAAGATCGATATATTGTCAAAGACAATATCACTGCCGAAAAAGTGTGGTGGGGCAAAGTTAATATTCCGTTTGAAAGTGATGCTTTTGAGGCGTTGTATCACAAAATGACAACGTATTTGTCAAATAAAGAAGTGTTTGTGCGAGATAGCTATGTTTGTGCCGATCCAGAATACAAACTGAATGTGCGTGTTATTACAGAAACTGCTTGGTCAAATTTGTTTTGTTATAATATGTTTTTGCGTCCAAATACTGAAGCGTTAGCCAACTTTGAAGCAGATTGGACCGTGATTTGCGCTCCAAATTTTGAGGCAAATCCTGTTTTAGACGGAACAAGAAGTGCCAATTTTGCCATTTTGAATTTTACAAAAAAAATTGCTCTAATAGGTGGTACAGGATATACCGGCGAAATGAAAAAAGGGATATTCTCAGCGCTGAATTTTTTGTTACCCGTTTTTAAAAACACATTTCCTATGCACTGCAGTGCCAATGTGGGACAAAACGGTGAAACCGCTATTTTCTTTGGTCTTTCGGGAACCGGAAAAACAACTTTGTCTGCCGATCCAAACCGAAAATTAATTGGTGATGATGAGCATGGTTGGACTGTCAATAATAGTATTTTTAATTTTGAAGGTGGCTGTTATGCTAAAGTTGTAAACTTGACTTCAGAAAACGAACCAGATATTTTTGCAGCTATCAAAGAAGGAGCATTGCTTGAAAATGTAGTTTTTAAAAAAAACAGTAACGAAGTAGATTTTGAAAACATTTCGATTACGCCCAATACCAGAGTCAGCTATCCTATAGACCATATTGCCAATATTGAGCCCGATTCTATTGGAGAAAATCCCAAAAACATCTTCTTTCTTACTGCAGATTCTTATGGTATTTTGCCTCCCATTTCAAAGCTTACGCCCGGACAAGCAGCCTACCATTTTATATCTGGATATACAGCCAAAATTGCAGGAACAGAAGCTGGAATCAACGAACCTCAACCCAATTTTTCAGCCTGTTTTGGTGCGCCATTTATGCCACTTCATCCCACAAAATATGCCGAAATGTTGGTCGAAAAAATGAAATTTGCTGACGTAAAAGTGTGGCTTATCAACACAGGTTGGACAAGTGGTCCTTATGGAACTGGACATCGAATGAAATTGCAACACACCCGAGCCATGATTACTGCTGCACTCAATGGCGATTTAGACCAGGTGGCTTTCAAGCCTCAACCTGTTTTTGGGATGGCTATTCCGCAAGAGTGCCCAAATGTGCCGTCTGAAATCTTGAATCCTCGTGAAACTTGGGGGAATGTTGATTTGTATGACCAAAAAAACTTTGCTTTGGCACAAAAATTTGAACGTAATTTTGAACAATTTTTAGCTTTTGCAAATGACGAAATTAAAAACGGCGGCCCCAATCTTTAATAAATTTGGGCTGTTTTCTTATTTTTTGTAATTACTACCTAATTTATTTTCATTTATCTAAATAAATCTTTATCAAACACCATTCTAATTGCGTCTGCATGGCGGCGTTTGGCACGGGTATAGCTACCTGCGGCTGGAGCAGCATAGGCTTTTAGCGACGCTAATCTCCACTTAATCCAATCGAAATTCATGAGCATAAAGCTATAGGCTCCCATGTTTTTTGGCTCTTCTTGTGCCCAAACATAGTCGTCTGCATTGGGATAAAGTGCTATAATATCTTTGAGTTGTGCTGCAGGAAGCGGAAATAATTGTTCGATACGAACAATGGCAACATCAAATCTTTTTAGGTTTTCGCGCTCTGCAGTCAAATCATAATAAAATTTTCCGGTGCAAAAAACTAGTGTTTTGGCCTGGGTTTTATCTACCAAAATATCGTCGATTGTTTCTTGAAAACATCCTTGTGCCAAATCTGCTTGAGTGGATACACATCGTGGATCACGCAAAAGGCTTTTTGGGGTAAAAACAACCAAGGGTTTGCGGAAATTGGTTTTCATTTGACGACGCAACAAGTGAAAAAAGTTGGCTGGAGTGGTGCAATCTGCTACATACATATTGTGTCTGGCGCAAAGTTGCAGATAGCGTTCCATTCGCGCAGACGAATGCTCGGCACCCTGCCCTTCATAGCCGTGCGGCAGCAGCAAAACAATGCCATTTTGGTTGTTCCATTTGTCTTCGCCACAAGATATATATTGATCGATCATGATTTGTGCACCGTTTGAAAAATCTCCAAATTGGGCTTCCCAAATTGTGAGTGTGTTAGGGTTTGTAAGCGCATAGCCATAATCAAACGCCAAAACGCCATATTCTGAAAGCAAGGAATTAAAAATATTAAACTGACCTTTTTTGTTTTTGATGGTGTCCAATAATACAACTTCTTCTTCAGAGTCTTCTACTTTTACAACGGCATGACGGTGCGAAAAAGTGCCTCGCTCCACGTCTTGACCAGAAATTCTCACATCAAAACCTTCAGTCAAAAGCGTGCCATAAGCTAGTGCTTCGGCGGTTCCCCAATCGATTGTATTGTTATCATACATCGTTTTTCTATCAGATACAATTTTTGAAATTTTGTTGATGAATTTTTTGTCTGATGGCAAAGTCGAAAGGCTAATAATGAGTTCGTCTAAAACTTTTTTGTCAAAGGTAGTGTTCACTTTTTGTTGCATCACTTGGTCTGAAACTTGCACAAATCCATTCCACTCATTTTGCATAAAAGGGGTGATAATGGTGAGCGATTTTTTGCG
>JAYTNQ010000056.1:0-1982 GCA_043748255.1 Bacteroidota bacterium | reverse complement strand
ATATATAATTTATTGAATTATAATCTTTATTTTTTTTATAATATGGTAAAACGGCATCATAGTATTTTTTTGCTTGATTATAATCCTTGGATTGAAAGTATGCGTGTCCCAAATTTGTTTTTGCCTCGTTTATTTGATATTGATTTTGTGGATTAGCATTTTTTAAAACATAATTACAATATTCAATTGCTTTTTTGTATTGTTTTCTCTCTCGAAAAATAGAAGCTTTAAATAAATAATAACTATAATAATCTTTGTTGCCATTAATTTCCTCGTATAGTTTTAAACATTTTTCAATGTTTTCATCGGCTTTATCAAAATCGTAAAATGTTCTATACATTCTAGAAATGTTAGCATAGGTTATATATTTTGTAAATTTGTCTTTAGTTTTATCACACTCTTTTATTAGAAGGGAATAGTAATAGATCGCTTTATCTTTTTTGTATAAATCAGTATAAATTCCACCTAAATTGCTTAATGCAATTCTTGGCGACACATCTTTCAGCTTTTTGCAATTATTTAATGCTTCCAAATTATATTTAACAGCATCTTCGTATAGCCCAAATTTTTTGAAATTATATCCTTTTAATGAATTTAATAAATATAAAGAATAATTTTTTCTGAAAACATTTTTTTCATTGATAATATAATTTTCAGCAATGTTTAAAGTGTCATAAGCATTTTTATAGGATTCTAAATATTGAAGTATGTTTGCGTATTCAATCAAAACTGTACCATAAAAATAGGCGTTTTTATTTTTTAAAACAGCAATGGATTTTTTTAATGATTTTCGAGCCTCTTCATATTCATCTTTATTTTGCAATCCTTTTGCAATGTTTTTATAGCCCAAGCCCTCTAGAATCATATCGTTTTTAGTTTTGCCAATTTCAATCATTTTCTTTCCAATAATGATAACTGTATCGGGCTTTGAGTTCGCAATCAATCTTACAATATCGTTGTATGCGTCATAGTTAAACTCGTTTTTTTTAATTTCTATTTTCAAACTATCAATTTTATGCTGTTGTGAGAATGAAAATAAAGAAGTAAATATCAAAAAAAAGGTGGTGTATTTTGAAATCATAATGTATATCTTTGGTTTTATATCTTTACTTTATTGAGCAAATCTGCTATTTTTTTATGTGAACAAGAAAAACAAAAAGTGCTTTTGTAAATGTATGAAAAGAAAATATAATTAGCAATTTGATGTTTGAAATTGAAACTATTTTAGGTTTCTAATTGTTGGTTTTCATTAAGTTTTTGGATAATTTTGTTGATATTTTTTGGGTTTGACTAATAAAAATTATTTTTCTATCGAAATAAACATACATTAGGCTGATTTGTTTGTTTTTTTGAAATTTTTTTGAAAACTCTAAAAGTCTAATTTCGCCCCGATGTAGCGGCATCCTTTTTTTGGTTTTTTTTCAAAAACCAAAAAAAGATATAGCGTGCAGCAGGACGGGTGGTGTGGTTGACGGGTGGTGTGCGCCAAAATAAGGGGAAAGGATTTGAAATAAAAATTAAAAACCTTGCTTAAAAATTATTTTTTGTGTCCAAAAGCTACTATTTTTGCGCAAATATATTCAAAATGACAATTTTAATTCTTGGATCGGGCGGTCGTGAACACGCATTTGCATGGAAAATAGTTCAAAGTTCTTTGTGTAGCAAGCTTTTTGTTGCGCCTGGAAATGCTGGTACAGCGGCAATTGCTACAAATATTGACATCGAAATGACCGATTTTGAGTCTTTAAAGTTGTTTTCGATTCGAGAGCATGTTGCGATGATTGTCGTTGGTCCAGAAGATCCTTTGGTGAAGGGTATTTATGACTTTTTTAGCAATGACCCACAACTAAAGCACATTGCGGTGATTGGGCCGTCAAAAAAGGGTTCGCAGCTTGAAGGAAGCAAAGAATTTGCCAAAGAATTTATGATCAATCATCAAATTCCAACTGCGGCATTCCAAAGTTTTACGATAGAAACTGTCG
>JAYTNQ010000055.1:0-5440 GCA_043748255.1 Bacteroidota bacterium | reverse complement strand
TAATATCTGATGTTTACTCGTTTTGTTTGTATGATTCAAAGAACTTTTTACAAATATTTGATAAATTATTTACATAGCACAATGTGTCATTTTTAAATACAATATCTAAAAATTTAAATGCTTTATTTTTGGTGCTTTTCAACTGAATATGTTTAGAAACTACACATAATAACTTACTTTTTTTCTGTGTTATGTTTATTATCTACTATATATTTGCTTCCACGGTTATACTGATGACCACCAGTCCACAAGTCAATTTGATTCATTCCAATGATTACTTTATTTGTGGATTTTTCTAGTATGTAAAAGTCAGGTTTTTCTGTTGTATGACAAGAATCACATACTTTCTCGAATGCAACTTCATATTTTTCTGGATCGAAATTCATATTTATGATATGGTTCTCAATTATTTTATTCAAAAGCCCCCCTCTGTATACGCTTTTAGTTCCAGCTGGTATATTATCCATTATTTCTTCGTCGACCGCTTTTGTTAAATTTACACCATCAAGGTATTTTTCCAATCTTTTGGTTGCTTTTTTTATTTTCATTTTAACCGAATTACTATTTTTGTATGTTTCATACATTTTTTCATCACTCATTTTATCTATTGTGTCATAGCAAACTTGTTGCTTGATAATCATATTTATTTCTTTTATTCTGGTTGTGTCATAATTTTTGCTATTTACAATTTCATCTGTTATACAAATTAACTTACTTTCTACCATATCATCGTATAATTTATCCATATCGACATTGTCATCAGCTAATTCTTGAATCATCTGTTTCTTTGTAATATTTACACGTGTCTTGATATTCTTATGGAATATATACATTTCATTCACCATCTTCTTGTTGTAATTTCTTACTCTCATCATAGAACTCATTTCTTTTGTTTGTTTGTTTGTTTGTTTGTCTGGTGAAATCAATTTTTTATAAAATTTCTGGAAAAGTAATATATTATCATTTTTGTATGTTGGTGGAATCAATAGTTCAAATAATTTCATATTTTATGTGTGTATATGAAGTTATTTTTACGACGATTTTACTGACTTGCCGAAGGTGTTTCTGGAGTAGGCGCTGTCTTCTCTGGAGTAGCAATGGGTGTCTTTTCTGTCGTTGTCTTAGTCGCATCGTTATTCAAAGATTTCACAAGAAAAACGCCATTAGTAATTATTGGGAGCAATACTAAGACCCACGAAATTATTCGCCACCCTAAAGTAATATACAGATACTGCAATACAAGAACCCATAAATATATAAAGAGAAGTTTGAATAAACCTGAAAAAACCCCTAATTTACCAGTTATCAAAAGATATATGTTAATAATACTTTCAACCAATACATATACAAAAGCAGGACCGGATAATTTGTTCATATTTACTATATATATATATTTATTATATTTTATATTTATATGAATCAACAATTATAATCTGTATATGAGCAACTATTATCACTATATCCAGCAATTTGTTTTCCTATACGGGTTTTTGTGCATATCCAATTATCCTTTATCTGCAACGATTTCCAACATTGATCGTTGGCATAGTTCCAATGTTCACCCGTCTGCCCTAATAGTTGAAGTGCTTCTTCATACAAATTGATAAGAACATCGTAATAATGGTCTTTAACAATATAAGCAGATGCGGTTTGTGCTTCACGCACTTTCAACAAGAAATCATAATTCGATTCCTCACTTTCCATCAAATTATATGCCAACATGCATACATCATAATCAACTTTACTATTCATCAATTGTGCGATTTCATATTCAAATTCTTCTTGTGACACCAAGAAAGTAAAATCATCTTCCAAAATTAATACTGATTTCCAACCCTGTTTCTTTGCTAACTTCAAAACCTCCAAATGAGATTTCGTACAACCCAATATTCCAGAATTATTATAAACTGCTTCGAACCTTTCGAAGTTTAATTGAAACTTATTTAATTCATTTTCAATGTGTTCTCGTCTGTCAACCCTTTTCGCCAAATTTATATAAACTATATTGTCCATCGTAAATTTATGTAAAACATATAACCTATTGTCTATATTATATTTTTCGATACACATTCAAATGAAAATATCATTATACTATATTATATTATACAAATGGCGAAGATATCAAATAAAACGTTTAAAAAAAATAAATCTAAGTCGTTTGTTTATCTTTTTACTCCAATATTTTTGACGGTTGTTTTTCTAATTTGGTTATACATTAGCTTACTTATGTAATATAAAAATGGTATACAGAATTCATGTTATATCATAATAATTACTATGGGAATTTATTATGGCGATGAATTTGCTGGAGTTCTATTGCAATGTGAAGAAGTTTTAGCTTCCAACTTAAGTGAAACTAAAATAATATACGAAGTAAAGTTTGATGTTATTACTGACAAAATAAAAAAAAAAATTCACAAAATATTAGAAGATGTAGCAAACGAAGAAATTTCAATATTTGTATGGACTAGTTGTTCTTCGACATTCGACGACTGTGAATATATGACTTGGCAACGAGTTACAAAAGAACAACTTTTAAGCGAAATGGCGAAACCGATACTGAGTAAAAGTATACAAGATACATGTTATATTCCATGCGGTTGGCCAAGTATATGATACAACGCATTTTTTGTATTGACTTAAAGTTTATACAATTACATCAAAATTGTATAAACTAACTTGTTTATACCGAGGTTGTCGTATAATTGTTGTGGATACCTCCGTTTTCCATTGTTTTAGATAATGATGCGTTTGAATAAATTGTCTCACTATATTTTATATATATATGAAAAACGGAATTGATACAATTATACACGACAAAAACGAATTCCATACAATAATTATTTCTATTCCAGACATAAACGAAGAAAAATACGCGAAAGAAGTTGCTCACAAAATTGCTTCTAAATACAAGAAACTAGCACTGAAATATCACCCGGATAAGTTCGGACTGAAAAAATTTGATAATGTGCCGTATGTTAGTCAAATGTGGTTCCTACTCACCGATTCGAATGAATTATTGAGTAACTTCAAAACAAACTTTAAATCCTATGATAAAAAAATTCACGAATATCGTTCCTCTAAAAATTTTTGGGACGATGAAGAAAATAAAAAAAATTTGGGTTCTATTCAAGAAAGAATTAAAAGAATTAGAGATGAAGAAAAGAATGAAGATGAAGCTGAAGAAAATATGAGAAAACAAAAATCATTGAAGCGAAAGGAAGAAGAGAAAGAGAAAGAGAGAATTAGGAGAGAAAAATCTTTGAAAAGAAAGGAAGAAGAAAATGAGAGGATTAGAAAGGAATTATCTTTGAAAAAAAAAGAAGAAGAAAATGAGAGGATTAGAAAGGAAATATCTTTGAAAAAAAAGGAAGAGGAAGGACGAAAAGAAAGACAGGATTCAATAGAACGAAAAATTCAAAGAAGAATGCAATTTGCTGAAGATGACAAAAAAATAAAGAAAGAAAGGGAAGAAGAAAAGGAGAGGATTAGAAAGGAAATATCTTTGAAAAAAAAAGAAGAAGAAGAAGAACGAAAAGAAAGACAGGATTCAATAGAACAGAAAATTCAAAGAAGAAAACAATTTGCTGAAGATGACAAAAAAATAAAGAAAGAAAAAGAAGAAGAAGAACAGAGACGAAAAACATTGAAACGGAAGAATGACGAAGAAGAAGAAAGAATAAGGCAAGATTCATCGAAACGGAAGTACGACGAAGAAGAAGAAAGAATAAGGCAAGATTCATTGAAAAGAAAAAATGATGAAAATGAATCAACAGGAAGACAAGAAATGGATATCGATGAGCAACACTCACTAAGTAGGAAAAATAGTAGACGAAATGGTGACAACTACACAAATAATAAAACTAGAAGACAACGGAACATCCGAAAAGAAAGAATAAACGATTTTATGAATAAAACACTGAAGCGTAGAGAATTGATAAACAAGTTTAGAAATAGAAATAGTACGGAAAAAATGGATGTCGTTAACCAAATGTTGCCAAAAATTAGAGGAAGAATACAAAAAAAGAAAAGTGTTATTGATAGAATAAACGATTTCTTGTAAATGAAATCGATACTCGTTTATTTACATTATTTTATTCATATATAGTTGTTATATCATGGACGACGAACAGATGAATACAACTATCGACACAACAAAAAGATACATTAACGATGTTCTACTACCAATAGTTCACGCTTGTCACGAAGATTTAGAAGGCCATCTTTTTATGTGTGATAATTTCATAAACAAAGTTAAGAACTTAACGACTCTTGTTAGCGATACAAAAAACAAACAAGTGATGGAAATAGGGTTTAACGCTGGATTTTCTGCCGCACTCATTCTATTCTCTAATCCAGACGTACATTTAACTTGTGTTGATTTAGGTCTTCATAGATATGTTCTTCCTTGTTACCAAAAAATGAAGGAAACATTTGGAGATAGAATAGAAATGATTATTGGCGACAGCACACTTACATTACCATTTTTGATGAATAAGCAATATGACTTGATCCATATAGATGGCGGTCATACCCATGAAGTAGCACTAAGTGATGTTCAGAATTCATATAGATTATCTAAAAATGAAACAATATTGATAATGGATGATTATGATTATCCACATCTACGCACAATGTGGGATGAATTCGTTATCAGTAATAAGCTAATAAGTGTAGAAAATATTTATCAGACAGAGTATCATAATATTAAACGTGTTGTAAAGTAGAAGATTACCATAATAATCAAAGAAAAAATCACATTTTTTATTAATTCTTTCATTTGTAAGAAAGAATTAGAACCGATATTTTATATGATTATGTGTGTTCGTTAAAAAAGATTTTAGGTTTTTTACATTCATATTGTTCATATTGACACTTATGTAAGTTTAATTTGGTATGCAAATCACTACAATCTTTATTGAGTAATATACAGGTGTCTAATTCTGTGATTAGATTATTACAATTTCGACTATCAATTTGAGATGGTTGAGACGTTTTTTTAGATGAAAATATTCCATTAATTAAATTATGTGAAATGCTATTGCCAATACCAAATCCAAATCCCGAAATTAACGAATCCTGAATTGTTCTTGTCAATTTTGGTTGTTCTTGTGCTTGTTTTGGTGGCGGTATTTGTTTTGGACGCGGTGGTGGTGACTGTGTTTGTTTTCGACGTGTCTGTGAACTTTTCATGATTATATATACATGAATATATGTTTATACCATTATAAAAACATTCATTAGTCATCGAATTTCTAAAAATCATCTATAACCACCCATGACCATGCCATTCTATATTCTTTCTTTTTCTATCATTTCTAAAAACGTTATTTTTTTAGCACCAAGTTGAGAACCATTTTTTATATGGATATGCAGATTACGTTCTTCCAATGTATCGGCAAATGATTGTGGCCCAGCAAGTAGTTTATCAGCTGATATA
>JAYTNQ010000054.1:0-5454 GCA_043748255.1 Bacteroidota bacterium | reverse complement strand
AGTGACGAAAAAAAATCACCAAAAAGCGACAAAAAATATGAGTGCGTTTTTGTGAAAAATGGAAATAAAGCCAAAATCAGAATTATCAAAACCGGTATTCAAGATGATACAAACATAGCGGTAATTTCTGGATTGCAAAAAGGAGATGTTGTGATTGTTGGCCCTTATACAACGGTTACAAAAGATCTAAACTCGGGCGATTTGGTGAGTGTTGCTGATGCCAACAAGAAAAAACAGTAGGTTTGGAAAAGCATATTTTTATTCTCAATATTGAAACAACAACCAAAAACTGCTCTGTTTCTATTTCCAAAAATGGGCAAACCATATATTGCAAAGAAGACGCAACACAAGGATATTCTCATGCCGAATTTTTGCATCAATTTGTTCAGGAATGTTTGACGCAAACAAAGCTTCGATTTTCAGATCTAAATGCCGTAGCCGTCAGTCAAGGGCCAGGATCCTATACCGGGCTTCGAATAGGGGTTTCGGCTGCCAAAGGATTTTGTTTTGCACTACAAATTCCGCTGATTTCTGTTGACACATTGACGGTTTTGGCGTTGCAAAAAAAAATTCAAAGTGGCTTGATTATACCGATGATTGATGCGCGACGAATGGAGGTTTATAGTGCTGTTTTTGATCCAAATTTTCAAAAAGTTAGAGCTGTTGAGGCTCAAATTATTGACGAATTTAGTTTTGAAAACATTAAAGAAAATATCTATATCATTGGCGATTGCCAGGAGAAAATACAAGCAGTTTTATCAAACAGCAATTTTATTTTTGACCACATAATTCAATTTCCATCGGCCAAAGAAATGAGTTATTTGGGTTTTGAAAAATATAAAAAAGACGATTTTGTAGATGTTGCCTATTTTGAACCTTATTATTTAAAAGACTTTTTGATTTTAAATCCAAAATCCTGATGACTCAAAAACCATTAATTTTGATAACCAATGACGACGGTATTACTGCTCCTGGAATCAGGGCTTTGATTGCCGTGATGCAACAAATTGGAGATGTTGTTGTGGTAGCACCAGACAAGCCACAAAGCGCAATGGGACACGCTATTACAATAAACAACACCTTGTTTTTGAATAATTTGAGCGACAAAAACAGTTTGTTTTTAGAATACAGCTGTTCTGGCACGCCTGCAGATTGTGTAAAAATGGGAATCAACGAGGTTTTAAAAAGAAAGCCAGATTTGTGTGTTTCGGGCATTAATCACGGTTCAAATTCTTCTATAAATGTGATTTATTCTGGAACGATGAGTGCTGCAATCGAAGCTGGAATTGAAGGCGTGCCAGCAATTGGATTTTCTTTGTGCGATTTTGATTGGAACGCTGATTTTGAACCTGCAAAAATTTTTATCAAAAAAATCGCCGAAAACGTGTTGCAAAACAAGCTTCCAAAAGGAGTAGTTTTGAATGTAAATATTCCGAAATTGAAAGCTTCTGCCATCAAGGGAATTAAGATTTGCAGACAAGCAAATGCACTTTGGGAAGAAAAATTTGATAAACGAACAACGCCTTTTGGCAAGGATTATTATTGGCTCTCGGGCGAGTTTGTTAATCGTGACAATGGAGAAGATACAGATGAATGGGCACTTGCCAATGGCTTTGTATCTATTGTTCCGGTACAGTTTGACCTTACGGCGCATCATACTATTCAAGAACTCAATAGCTGGGATTTTTAGTTATTTTTTTGGAATTTTGTAATAATCTTCAAATTTTTTACGATTCCAAAGCAGTAGTAATTTTTGTTTTTTGACCAATTCACTTTCTATCAATGCGATCATCGAGGGCGGATCGGTTTGTATATACTTATATTGTACTAATTTGCCAAGGCTTCGTTCTCTTTTGATAAACTCAATTTTTGAAACCATTTCTCTATTTTGAAAAACGAAGTGCGCTTTGATCACCGTTTTGAAAATTCCGGCAAGGCATTTTCCTACAAATCGAACTTCACCATCAACATAAATTTGATACACAAATCCGTTACGATTTGTTGGGAGCAGGCTAATTTCTTCTTTTTCGCCATTGTGAAACGGGCAATTATCAAATTCGGCTTCAACAATTTTCATTAAATCAACTAATGAAGTAGGTCCATGAGTTACCATTTTTCTTATATTTTGTGACAAATATAACTTTATTTTTGAATAATGCAATTAAATTTTGTCATGACTTTGTGTTGGGTTGCCTTGATTCCAGATGGTAAGAATATCCGTTGCTACGGCAGCACCGCTTCCGGCAGCTATCGAAAGTTGACTTCGCCATCCTGCTAAAGTGCCTGCAACAAATATTCCGTTTGCAACAAGATGGTCTGTGTTTTTGAGTTGGATGCGTTGTTTTTGTGGGTCTGCTTTTTGATGCGGCATCACAAAATCCATCAATCCGTTGATTGCAAAGGTGTTGGCATAGCCAACGGCAACCAATATGTTTTTGGCATGGTAGGTATTTTTGTTTGTGACAACCTCAAAATCAAGATATTGCCCGTATATTTGTATTACTTTTTCGTCTTCAATTTGGTTAATATGTGGGTATAAATGATGTAGATTTTCTTTGGTTTCTGTCAACAATTGTGAGCCTAATGTGCCTGGTTTTATTCCATAGGCATTGTTGAAAAGAGCGTTTTGTAGCGAGGAAGTTTTTTGATGCACGATGATTCCAATTTTTTTATCGTTCATAAAATCTTTGTTTTTTGCTGATCCCAAAACAAGTGCGCAAGAAATTCCGGCTACTCCGCCGCCAATAATTAAAAAGTCGTACATGCTTATTGATTATTGGTTTTGTCGTCAATTAATTTTGACAATCTGAAGATTAGTAGTATAAAAAAGGCGCAAAAGGAGGCTACAATTCCTATGAGTGCAATTTTATTTTTTTCGCAAAAAAAATGGTCAAAATCGAGTAAGGTGATATTGAAAATGATTAAAGCTAAAGCTAAAAAAAGCAATATTGAAGTAAATATTTTCATGAGATAATTTTTTTAGTAAAAATAAGGTTTAAATATTTAGAAAAACAAACCTTTAACATTAGCGGCAAATAATTTAACAGCGATTGCCAAAAGCACTACTCCAAAAGCCTTTCTAACAACTCCAAGCCCGTTTTTTCCTAATATTTTTTCGATTTTAGACGATGATTTGAGCACGAGATAGACCAAAATAATGTTCAATATAATGGCTATCACAATGTTTTCTGTGCTGTATTGTGCTTTTAGCGAGAGTAGTGTTGTCATAGTGCCTGCGCCTGCTATCAGCGGAAAAGCGATGGGTACAATAGAGGCAGAGCCACTTTCTTGGTCACGATAAATGCGTATTCCGAGAATCATCTCTAAAGCCAAACAAAACAATACAAAGGATCCCGCTACTGCAAATGAGTGGACATCGATGCCAATTAAGCTCAAAAAATCTTCGCCGATGAACAGAAATACTAGCATGATGATTCCTGCTACTATGGATGCTTTTTCTGATTCGATGTGGCCGTGTTTGGCTTTCAAATCGACCAAAATAGGGATGGTGCCAACGATGTCTATCACGGCAAACAGCACCATACTTACGGTTGTGATTTCTTTTAGGTCTATATTCATAATTTTTTTTTGCAAAGTTATTTTTTTTTTGGACGGAATACCATAATTTGGCGTTAAATCTTGTTTTAAAGTTGTGTTTTGAAAGTTTTCAAATTCATAAAATTGGTTTTATATTGTCTTTTATCAAATCTAAAAAAAAAGGTCTTTTGGAATCTTAGATTTTTGATAAAGATTAACGGCTTGCAGCGGCAAGCGTGAGGGTGGAGGCGGAGCTCTTTTGGGCTGGCGTTTTTCAGCCAGCCCAAAAAGCGGGAGCAGGAGACCGACCCGTAGGGGCACGCCCAAAGAAAAAATATAATTGTTGGAAAAAATTGTGTATTTTTGTAGGCTATTAATCGACAATTTTAAACGTAATGATAGCGCACACTCTCAAGATTATTGGCGAAGGTCTCACTTATGATGACGTTCTTTTGGTTCCAAATTATTCGAATATTTTGCCTCGTGAGGTAAATATCCAATCGAGATTTTCTCGAAATATTGGTTTGAATGTTCCGATTGTTTCGGCGGCGATGGATACGGTGACCGAGAGTGCTATGGCAATTGCTATGGCGCAAGAAGGAGGTATAGGTGTTTTGCACAAAAATATGACTATCGAGCAGCAGGCCGCCAAAGTGCGCAAGGTGAAACGTGCCGAATCTGGCATGATTCTGGACCCTGTAACCCTGCCAATGACCGCCACCGTTGGTGATGCCAAGCAGGTGATGCGAGAATATGGTATTGGTGGCATTCCGATTGTGAACGAAAATCATACCCTAAAAGGTATCGTTACAAATCGTGATTTGCGTTTTGAAAAAAACAGTTTGCGACCTATTATCGAGGTGATGACTTCTGAAAATCTGGTTACGGTGGCTCAAGGCACCTCGATGATGGAGGCCGAAGTGATTTTGCAAGGTTACAAAATTGAGAAGTTATTGGTAGTTGATATCCATTACAAGCTGGTTGGTTTGATTACATTTCGCGATATTACAAAGCTTACCCAAAAACCAATTGCCAACAAAGATGTTTTTGGACGCTTGCGTGTTGCGGCGGCTATTGGCGTAACTGCTGATGCCGTAGATCGCGCCGAAGCCCTTGTAAATGCTGGTGTTGATGCCATTGTCATAGACACGGCACACGGACATACCGAAGGTGTCGTTGGGGTTTTGAAGGCTATCAAAAAGCAGTTTCCGTCGATAGATGTTGTGGTTGGCAATATTGCCACGCCCGAGGCTGCACTTTTTTTGGTGGCTCACGGCGCAGATGGTGTCAAGGTGGGCATTGGTCCGGGATCGATTTGCACAACTCGAATTATTGCCGGAGTTGGTTTTCCTCAATTTTCGGCCGTTTTGGAGGTGGCTGCCGCTATAAAAGGCAGTGGCGTTCCGGTGATTGCAGATGGAGGCATTCGCTATACAGGCGATATTCCAAAGGCAATAGCAGCAGGCGCAGACAGTGTGATGCTGGGATCGCTATTGGCTGGCACCAAAGAGTCGCCAGGTGAAACCATTATCTTTGAGGGTCGAAAATTCAAATCTTACCGTGGTATGGGCTCGGTAGAGGCGATGCAAGAAGGATCAAAAGACCGCTATTTTCAGGATGTTGAGGACGATGTCAAAAAATTGGTGCCCGAAGGCATTGTGGGGCGGGTGCCTTACAAAGGCGAGCTCAACGAAAGTATGCAGCAATTTGTTGGCGGTTTGCGGGCGGGCATGGGCTATTGCGGCTCCAAAGATGTGCCTACGCTTCAAGAAACAGGACGTTTTGTGCGTATCACCGCAAGTGGTATCAACGAAAGCCATCCGCATAATGTAACAATTACCAAAGAATCTCCCAATTATTCTAGATAATGTCTTTTTTTGGGGCGTGCCCCTACGGGTCGGTCTCCGGCTCCCGCTT
>JAYTNQ010000053.1:0-1994 GCA_043748255.1 Bacteroidota bacterium | reverse complement strand
TTGCCTTCAATCACTACTGACGGAAGTTCGATCGTGACCGTAAAAGACATTCCTGTAGTTGCGCCACTTTTGTCAACTTTGTCAAAATGTTCTGGCGAAAAATTCAACTTGAGCGTTGCAGCAACTGGAATTGGGCTTACCTATCAATGGCAAAAAGACAGTGTCAATTTGACATCAAATGCAACGGCTACGACCAAAGATTTAGAAATTTTAATTTCTCAGCAAGCCGATAGTGGCTCCTATATATGTTTGGTTTCAAACGGAAATTGCCCTGCAGTTGCTTCAACCCCAACGATTGTAACCATAAATACCGCACCAACAATAGCAAGTCAACCTGCTACAAATCAGTATTGTGTAGGCGAAAATATTCATTTGGATATTGCAACTGTTGGAGGCACAAACCTAAGTTATCAATGGAATTTTGATGGAAATCCAATTTTTGGAGAAACCAATCAAATTTTAGATATTTTGAACGCAGCTGTTTTAAACTCTGGAAAATATTCATGTGTGATAAGTAGCGATTCTTGCCAAAAAATAACTTCTTCTGATGCCATTGTTGTTGTAAATCCACTCCCTGTGGTTACCATTAATTCAGGTTCCTCAAATACTATTTGTTCTGGTTCAAAAGCGGAAATAATATTTAAAGGAACACCAAATTCTATAGTAGTTTTTAGGCTTAATGGAGGTAAAAATCAAAATATTACCCTCAATTCATCCGGTGATTATATACTATCAACCGGAATTATTAAAGCAGATGCCACCTATCAATTGGTGAGTATCACGACTAATAATTTGCCAACTTGCTCCAATTTTTATAGCAATAAAGTAACTATTTCGGTAAATAATATTCCAGTTTCTAATTTGCCACAAGAAGGTTTTATTTGCGTTGATGCAGCTACTGCTGCAGTTTTAAAAACATATCGTTTAGAAACCAATCTAAATCCTATTGATTATGATTTTCAATGGTTTGGACCAACCGGAATTATTTCAGGCGCAACACAAAGCGGTTTTGATGCAGACCAAGTGGGTAGTTTTTATGTTATAATAACAAACAAAATTTCAGGTTGTAGCCGAAAAGACATGTCAAAAATCATTCAATCGATACCACCAAAAAGCATGACTGCCGAAGTTGTAAGCAACTATTTTGACGAAAACGCTACCGTTTTTGTTACAGCTTTACCCATAGGAGGAGATTTCGAATACGCCATAGATTTTGGGCCATATCAAAGTAGTAATATATTTGAAGGAGTGTCTATGGGCAATCACGAGCTACACGTTCGCGATACAAAAGCCTGTGATACAGCAACGCCGGCAACAATTAGAGTTGTTGGTTATCCCAAATTTTTCACTCCAAATGCAGATGGAATCAATGATTTTTGGAATATTTCGACACTTAATTTTCAATCGGCGGCAAAAATTTATATATTTGACCGTTCTGGAAAATTAATCAAACAAATTAGTTCGACTGGTCTAGGCTGGGACGGAACTTTCTTGAGCAAACCTGCTCCAGCAGACGATTATTGGTTTACGATTGACTATATTGAAAAAGCTGAAAACAAGCTGTTTAAAGCGCATTTCACACTAAAAAGATAAATTATTAAAAAGCTTCACCAAAAGGGAGCTTTTTTTTTAAAATAATATGGATCAATATATTTATTTGTTGCTTGCCTTATACTTAATGCCCTTTTGGTGTATCATTTTTTATAAAAAAACCGAAGAAAGAAAACGAATTTTAAAGGCGAGTTTCCTTGGCGGAATTGCGGCTGAGATGGCAGAATATTGGTATTATACTGATTATTGGCAGCCACCAACTCTTTTTGGTAATTTGCAATACACGATCGAAGATTTTTTTGTAGGTTTCTGTTTGATTGGTATATCCATGAATTGGTACAATTTTATTTTTAACAAAAAATATCAAAAAGCGGTTCAACCAAATAAAAAACTTTTTTTCACACTATTTGCAATCGGCGTTTTTCTGATGTTGGTTTTTATAA
>JAYTNQ010000052.1:0-13822 GCA_043748255.1 Bacteroidota bacterium | reverse complement strand
TCCGCATAATGTAACAATTACCAAAGAATCTCCCAATTATTCTAGATAATGTCTTTTTTTGGGGCGTGCCCCTACGGGTCGGTCTCCGGCTCCCGCTTTTTTGGGCTGGCTGAAAAACGCCAGCCCAAAAAGAGCTCCGCCTTTGCCCTCACGCGTGTCGCTGCAACAAGTTATTTTACAGAAAATAGCATTTCAAATGACTTTAAATTCTATTTCTAAATAGTACCAAACAAGAATAACAGTAACTATTTTTCCAATTCCTTTTCAGAAACGCTACTATAAACACAATATTTTCATTTTTGAAAAAAAGTTGTATTATTTTGAATATTTTCTACATACTTAGAATTTCCACTTTTGAAGTATAAACCTATCATGATTTGATTCGTTTTTGCAAATTAAAAAAAAAACCGCCTCTTTGCAGAAGCGGTTTTTTTTAATAAAAATGTTATTTATTGTTTTACTACTTTCAAGGTAGTAGTGTTTCCAAGATCGTTGGTTACTTTTAGCATATAAATGCCTCTGTTCAGTTCGCTAACATTAAGGTTTACCTCATTCAAAGTATTGAAATTGTTGTTCATCACTTGTTTGCCCAAAAGGTCAAAAACACTAACGTTTGCAATATTTTTCCCAGCAACATTCAAGTTGTTTGTAGCAGGATTTGGAGTTGCAGAAATACTATTGGTTACAGCCGAAGTGTTAACTCCAAGCGTTGTAGCATCATTTATCCATTTCCAAATTCCACCTGTAACAGAATCTGCAGAAAAGCCAGAAGTCAAACCGTGAGTCGCATCAAAAAATGTTAATGTTCCTCCACCGTTTACAGGAAGTATATCTACAGTGTTCATATCAAACCAATTCAAACCACCATCTGTTGTGTAAGAAGAACCTCTTCCTACAGCATCTGGATCTACACCCGTTGAAATATAGGTGTCAACTGTTCCAGGAACATAACAGATGTTAAATGATCTGAAATAACCAACAGGAGCTTCAGATACCCAAGTGTCTCCTCCATCAGTTGTTCTAAAAAATTGAGAATCTGAAGATGTCAACAAACCATTTTGAGAGTCTTTGAAAGAATAATTTCCGCTTTGAGTAGCCGAACCAAAATCTGTCAAAGGCGATTGAGCAGCTGTCCAGTTGGCACCACCATCTACAGAGCGATAGATACGGCCTTTGTTTGTACTAAACCATATTGTAGTTCCAGAAACTTCAAACTCATGTGTATATCCATACTCACTTGCTAATGGTGTAGCAATATTTGAAGACGGAACTCTATTCCAGTTTGCTCCACCATCTGTGGTAGTATATATTTCAAAATATCCACTTGCTGGATCACCAACTGCTATTCCATTATTAGCATCCCAAAAATGTAAAAAATCTGGAAATGATTCTGTAGCGGTATTAAATAATGCTGAAGCCTGTTTTTGCCATGTTGCACCTGCATCATTTGTTACATACACACCTCCAGGCAATGTTCCGTTTTGCCAGCAGGTTACATAAGCTTTTGTAGCAGACATGCCTTGAATAGAGCCTACTATTAAATCTGCCGAACCTAAATCGATTGTGCCAGTTGTCCATGTTTCGCCACCATCTAATGATAGACCAAATTCGTGATAATAAGCCCCACTACCATCTCCAGCTGTTGCATAAGTCCAAACGGTGTTTGCATCAGCATAAGAAATTTGACCTTGTGATGTTGAGGTTGTAAGAGCTCCGGTAGCTTTTTGTTCCCAAAATACTTGTTGAGCTGAGGCAATTGTGCCTGTTAATAAAATAAATGAAAGTAAAAATTTTTTCATATTGTTAAAAAATTAAATTAAAGTGTGAACAAATATAATTAATAATTAATTATAATGCTTTTTTTTTGTTTGTTTTTTTTTGTTTTTATAAATAATTTAAAAAATATCTTATAAAATATCAGTAGCAGTATAGACAACTACTCCTGCTGTAGTTGTTTTGTTAATTTTTAAAACAGCTTTTAAAGGAGATGTTTCTGTTAATCCAATATAAGTACCTTCAAAAACTTGAACTTTCCCATCTGGGTGAACCAGAATCAATCTGTACGGCATATCTTGCGGTTGATTTATTAATGATCCTATTCCGTCTGCAGCAATATTTACAACATAGTCCCCTTCTGCGGTAGATATATTATCATTGTTGGTTGTACCCACATTTTTGATATAATGAATCTTTCCATAAGAATTTAAAGTAAAAACATTTGCATCGGCTATTGTGCCAGGTCTGTCTATATTTAAACGAAGTTTATTTGTTGTAGATGGAAACAGCCATGCAAATTTAATGATCAATCTAGAAGGATCAACATCAGGTATTGTTGAGTTTCCTGTTTTTATATTTACATTGTTTGAACCCAATAAATAGTGTTTCCCACTTTCTACGGTTTGTAGATTTATTGCTGTCAAGGTTAAATCAAATGAGCTGCTAAAAATAGAGCCACCTACAGCCTTTATTTTTCCAGTAGCAGATGACTGACCTGGCATAATATCAACATATGCTTTGGTTCTGCCACCACTTTTTGCTATCGAGGAAGCTTCGATTGTAACAGTATCTGCAAAAACTTTATTGTTTGGAAGTGTAGCGGTAAAATCAATATCTTGATCTGTTAAAGCTGCAACTGCTGTAGTAGATACTGTTCCTTCCAAAGAAATCACTTCAAGACTGCCAATTGGCGAACCGCTAAATTTTTCATTTTTAGTGCAACTAAAAAGGATTGTACTCAAAAAGAGGAACGAAAGTATAATTTTATTAATTTTCATGTGCTGATTTTTTACTATTTTTTTAAATTTTCTCAAAAAAGTTATTTTATGGCTCATAATTGTTCAAATCTGCGGTTAGGTTATCTGTCAAAATAAAGTTAAAACGGTATGCTTGTTTGTAGGCAGCATTACTTTTTACAGTTTGAGATAAATTTTGATAAGCAGCTCTATTTCCATTTGCGTCATAAGAAACGGCTATAAACCTAAATGCATTTCCTTTGGCCAATTTTGAAACATCAATGCCGTAGGCTGCAGCAATTTTAGCTGGAGTAATTTCTAACTCTGTTGGGAAAGTAGTTATAGGAACATCATAAGGAATGTAATCGCTTTGCAAAACCCCGGCTTGTGTCATTCTCACAAATAGTTCATAACGAACCACATTTCCTGAAGGATTTGTTAATGTTCCACCAAATGAGGTATTGGCTATATCATTTGCATTCAAACGGTCTCTTTTGATGTCCAAACGCATATATTGACCGTTTACAAAAACGGGTCTCGGGTCTAAACTATCGTCTTTTTCACATCCAGAAAAAGTGAAAATAAACAAACCAAAAATTGAAATTATTAATATTTTTTTCATTGTATCTTTTTATTTTAGTGTAAAACAGTAGTTAGTTTGTCCCAAAAAACCTTTTTGGTTTTTTCATTAGATTGCGGTGCATTCGTGTTGTTTGAAATACTATTTGAAGGGTATAATGCAGTTGCAAAAAAGGCTCCAGAAACAGGCTCAATCGTTGGTTGAAAGTTACTTGGAAAACCTGTTCTTCTATAATTGTTATAAGGCTCAATACCATTACCCCAGGCTGCAATGTAATATTCTTTGATAATAATTTCTAATTTTTTATCATCGTTTGCGGCGGTATTATATTTGCCTAACATCCAATTTACATATCTCGTTTTTTGTTGACTTAATATGGTAGGGTCTGGTTTGGTTCCTGGAAAATAAGGAAAATTTGGAATCAAGTTGATAGTTTTGTCAATAGATTCTTCGATTCCTTTTTGAAATTCAATTTTAGCATCTCCAACAACGGCTGCTTTCAATATTGCTTCGGCTTTCATAAAATGTACAAAAGACGATAAAAGGATAGGCATGATTCCTGCTCCTTTAGCTCCATCTTCGCCACTGTGCTGAACTGATCCCCCTTTTCCATAATTTCCGCCACACGGATAGATGCCTCCAACTGTTCTTTTGTCTGAATCTGGTGGTGTTCCTGAATTGTCACCATGGTCACGTCCCCAAAAACCATCGGCAGGAATCGTAGTTTCACTAGTCCAATTTGAAACAACATAAGGGGTAACTACACTGCTAATATAAAATGATTTATACGCATTGTCATCATAATGATTAGGTCGTATCCCTCTTGGTAATGTAAATGTATCACTCAAATAGGTTGTCGGTGTTGGCGCTTGTTTATAAAAGTAAAACGGAATACGTGGGTCATAGTCTTTTGAAGAGTCTGACAATATATTTGTAATAAATCCTTTTTCTGTAGTCATTGCCCACATCATATAATTGCCAATATAGGCACCTCCGCCTTGTTCGTATTGATCATTGTACATTGGATGGCGTGTGTTTGGATTAAATCGTGAAGACCCATAGCGAAACACAAAATCTTTTGAAGGACTATCTATATAGTTGCCACTACTAATAATCGAATTTATCTCTGCACCAATATCTGCTATTCCAATTTCTGAACCTGCTAATCTAGCATTATTAAGCATTTTTAGTTTTATAGTATTTGCCAAACTTATCCATTGGTCTTCTGATGAATAATACAAATCGATAATTTTACTAGCAGAATTATTTGGGTTTTGCGTCTTGTCTAATAAAATTTTAGCTGCTTCCAATTCAACCAACAATCCTTTGTATATATCTGCGCTTTTGTCAAATTTAGGGTTTAGATTGTCATTACCCATAAGTGCCTCGGTATAAGGAATATCTCCATACATATCAACCATTGTCAATAAAATATAAACCCTAATTACTTTGGCAGCCCCAAGGGCATAATATTCTTTTTGAGCAATAGATTTGGGCTCCATAGCTTTGATTGCATTCAAAATGTTGTATCCAATAGCCCAATTTCCGCTAAAACTTTCAGGACTAAAGGCATTGTCATAAGTGTTTCCGCCTGTCATAGCCATTTGTCTTGTTACCTGCTGGGTAAAATTATTTGCTGAATCTACAAAATTTGGAAATTCAACTTGAACATAATTAAACACACTAACAGGATCCAACAAATCTTGACTTGGGCTGCTTGGGTTTTCAAGTTGGTTCAAATCTGTGGTTTCACAACTGCTAAAGCTTATAAAAAATACTAATAAAGCATATTTTAAAATAGTAGTATATTTTTTCATTTTTTTTAAAAAGTTAGATTAAAGTTAAATCCAAATCGTTTTGATGTTGGCCCTGTCAAGTAGTCAAATCCTTGTCCGTTTCCAACTCCTAGACTCATTACTTCTGGGTCAAAATTTAAGTATTTTGGAAAATTGAACGCTTTGAACCAAAGGTTTTGACCAACAATAGACATGGTGATTTTACCAAAAGGGGTTCTTTCAATAAATTTTTTAGGTAGTGAATACGAAATCGAAACCTCTCTCATTCTCAAATTGGTAGCGTCATATATGGCCTGTTCTCTGATATAAAAGCCAGAATTGTTGAATCCATACTGTGTAATCCCAATTTGTGTAGTGTTTATATTTCCGTTCAAATTTACTCCAGGCAAAACTACAGTTCCTGATCTATCAAAATCTGTATCCTTTGTCAATCCACGAGAAAGTAAGGCTGCTGCAGTTGTAGAATATATGTCTCCTCCTTTTTGAAACTCAAATTGGCAACCAATTGTTATGTTTTTGTATGAAAATTCATTAATTCCAGTAGCTCTCCATTTTGCATTTGGATCTCCAATGATATTATTATCAACATTATTTACCATATAATTGCCATCACCTCCTACAATATAATTGCCGTTGCCATCTCTCAAAATAGAGCTTCCGCAAATCACACCAAAATTTTCTCCAGGAATTGCATAATTTCCTAAATTTGAAAAACCTGCTATTAACAATTTTTTTGTTTTTCCTAAACCCAATTCTTCTACAATATTTATATTTTTTGTAAATGAACTTGTAACATTCCAACCAAATCCGTCATTTTTGGGTTTTATAAGATTAGCATTGATGCCAATCTCAATACCCTTATTACTTACTTTTGCAATATTATCTGCTGTTTTTAAGTAGCCTGTAGATGGGTCCAATGGACGGTCTATAATCAAATTGGTTGAAATTTTATTGTATAAAGAAAGATCGATATTCAATCTGTTTTTGAACATTTTTGCTTCAACACCAACTTCTAGTTCTGTTATAAGTTCTGGTCTCAAATTCCTATTACCTAATTCTGCACTTGGCGAAAGTGAATTAACAACTGTGCCGCTTTGTGTCAAAAAGGAATTGGAGTGTGGATCTAATCCAATTCGTGTTTTATAAGGCGCTGGAAATCCTGCGGATGATCCATAACCGATTCTTAATTTTAAATAATTCAGGTATTTGTTTCCTTTCAAAGCTTCTATGGCATCCGTTGGAACAAAGGAAAGTGAAGCCGATGGATAAAAAAGAGCTCTATTTTCAACCTCTAATGACGAAAACCAATCTTTGCGCCCTGCAATATTCAAATACAAATATTTTTTAAATCCAAGCGTGGTACTACCATACAAACCAACAATATTAAAATTTTGATGTGTAGAATAGGTTGCATGTGTTTCAAAATTTTGATGTTCCAATAAACCATACAAAAACTGCACATTACTTACTGCCAAATTATAATTAAACTGCTCTTGACGAGGGTTGAAGCCCAATGTTCCATCAATATTCCAGTCACCCTTTTTCCCAATTTTTGTATCAAAATTATAACTTACAGTATGGTCAAATATAGCATTTTCATACACTGATGTTCTTAAAAATCCATCTGTATCAAAAGGCTGTCCATTTCCTTTATTAATGTAATATTTTTTGGTTTGTGTATAGTTATCAATAGCTAATCTATAAGATAAATTAGACCATGAATTAATGTCATAAACCGAAGTGAAATTCCCAAAAGTTCGTCGAACTCCCTCATCATCACTTGAATTTTTTAATGTCCATCGAGGGTTTGGAATGTCTGGTCTATAATAAACCGAGGAGTGATCTATTGGGTTTTCATAAGGTAATCCAAACAAATCGATGTTGCGGGGAGTGTACAAAATATTTGCAAATACAGAAGGTGCCGCAGCATTTGAGCCAAAACCTGCTGCAGTTGGCGGTGCCGTTTTGTCTGTTTTTACAAAATTTATGGACGCACTCATTGTAAATCCGTTGCTTAATTTAGTTTGACCTCCAACACCCAAATTTAATCTTTTGTAGGAGTTGTTTTCAATAAAGCCTGCATCATCTGTATGCCCTACATTCAAATTATAAGAAGTATTTTCACTTCTACCACCCGCATTTAATGATGTTGTATTGACCATGCCAGTCGTAAAAAATGGCTTTACATTGTTTTGTGGCGCATACGGTACATTGATTGCTTTGTATTCGCCTGATGTCGTGTCAAGTGTAAAAAAATCAGGAAAAAGCTCGTGGCTATAGCCACCATAAGGATGAACAACCGTACCATCTGCATTTATCCCTTGTGTCCCTTGTGTTCCAAATGCTGGCCCCCAATTTGAAAAAGCGGGTCTAAAAGCATTATCAAAACCATTTCCATAATGGTCTTGATAATCTGGTAACGAAGAAATTTGGGTAAAATACAAAGATTGTGAAAATGAAATATCCATTTTTTTGCTTATCCCTTTGGTGTTTCCAATTTTGGTTGTTACCAAAATTACGCCATTTCTTCCGGCAGACCCATACAGAGTTGTAGCACTCAATCCTTTCAAAATACTAATGCTTTCAATACTATTAGGATCCAAATCCAAAAACCTGCTTGAAGCATTTGTATTGCCTTCTACAAAATTCCCGTCAGAATTTGTATCAGAGTTAAACGGAACGCCATCTACCACAAATAAAGGTTGATTGCTACCTGTGATTGACGAATAGCCACGTATAATAATGTTGGTGCCCGATCCAGACAAACCACTAGTTTGTTGAATATTTACCCCAGGAGCTTTTCCTGTCAAGGCTCTTGCTACATCGGTAGATGGTTTTGAAGCCAAATCATCTGCTTTGATTGTCGTTACAGCATATCCTAATGCTTTTTTTGACTTTTTAATACCTTGGCTTGTTACTACAACCTCGGTTAGCTCTACGCCCTCTGATTTCAATTTCATATTGATGGTAGAGGAACTTCCAACTGTAGCAGTAGCATCCTGCGTACCGATAAACGTGAACAACAATACTTCGCCTTTACTGGCCTGAATGCTATACTTTCCGTTTACATCAGTTTGTGTACCGCGTTTGCTGCCTTTTACAATAATATTGGCGCCCGGCAATGGTCCAGATGCGTCAGAAACTACTCCTGTAATTGTCTTTTCTTGCGCAAACGATAGCTGCATCATAGCGGCTATTAGAAACGTGAAAATCCATTTGAATTTAGATCTCATATATTTTAGTTTGTTTGTTAATCTGCAAACTTCTTAAATATTTCTTAAATATCCAAATTTGTAATACAATTATTTTGTTTCTGTTACATTTTGACCAAAAACCCCAGCCAAACAAGCTGCTTTTTTATCAATAAATGGTCAAATGTTGTTTTTTTATAAACATAAATGATTTTTTAATGATTAATCTAAAAATCGCGCTATTTTTTCATACAAAACAGCATCATGAAGACTGTGGCCCGCATTTTTGATTTCCAAAAAAGTACTGTTCTCTATCGAATCTTTAATTTTTTTTCCCTCCAAAAAACCTATCGAGGCATCCATTTTGTCGTGTGCAATTAAAGTTTCTGTTTGGCAATTCTTTAAAAAGTGCTGCAACGAAAATGCTTTCAAGGCAATTCCATATTTGTTTTCAAAATGGCTTTCGAGCAAGACAAACATTTTAGAACTTAATCCTAAAACCGTTACAAAATTTTGAATCAATATTTCAAATTCGCATGGCGTAGCAAGCAAAACCATTTTCTCAAAACGATGTTTAGGATATTGATATTGAAAAAATCCCGCCGTTGTGCCGCCAATCGAGTGCCCAATCAAACATTCAGGTCTCCATTTTGAAACAATCACATCAACATAAGCAGCATATCGGGGCACATTAAAAGCCAACTCGCTCGAAAATCCATGACCAGGAGCATCTATCGCAATAATGGTTTTGTTGGTAGATTTCAAATAGGGTAGCAGTTTTTGCCATCTATCAGCATTGCTTTGCCAGCCGTGCAATAATAGTATTTTTTGCTCGTTTCCAGCCCAAGTATAACTACAAAATTGGTGATTGTCTATTAAAAAAATTGCTCTTGTAGCACCTTGCAAAAAAGTAGGTATTGCATCGGTCGTGATTTTTCCTTTTCGAGGAAAACTAAAAAGGCGATCGGCCATCAAAGTGGCTTTTGTCGGAAAAAACAAAGCAGTAAAGTTGATAAAAATTCCTGTCGATTTGGTTTTCAAAAAAATGATTGCTTTTTTCATAAAAAAAAACCACGCTCAAGGCGTGGTTCGATTTTTAAAATTTTGAAAATAATTTTTCCATTTTCTCTTTCTCTTCTTCTGCCAAAACACTATCAACCAATATTCTTCCTGAATGTTCATCGGTGATTATTTTTTTGCGAGCAGCAATTTCAACCTGAGTTTGAGGCGGAATCGTAAAAAATGATCCTGCAGATGCGCCTCTTTCTATTGATACTACTGCCAATCCGTTGCGAACACTTGTTCGGATACGCGTATAAGCAGCCAATAATCTTGGCTCTATCAACCCTTGATATTCCAATGATTTGTCCGTCAAAAAGCCTTCTTCTTTTGAGGTTTCAGACATAATATCTTCCAATTCTGCCTTTTTGTGGGCCAAGTGGGTTTGTTTTTGAGTCAATCTATCGGTAGAAGTTTCGATATTTTGTTTTTTAAACTCTATCGAGGCTTTCATCTCCTTGATTTGTTTCTCTGCCAATTGTATTTCCAACTCTTGAAACTCAACTTCTTTGGTCAAAGAGTTAAACTCACGGTTGTTTCTTACGCTGTCTTGCTGTTTGGTATATTTTTTTATCGACTCTTTGTGCAAATCAATATCGTTTTTTTTGATTTTGATTTGCTCTTCAATCGTTTCCAAATCTGCTGCCAACTTCTCTGATCTTGACAATAAGCCAGCAACTTCGTCTTCCAAATCTTCTACTTCAAGTGGCAATTCGCCTCGAATGTTTCTAATTTCGTCTATTCGCGTGTCTATTAATTGCAAATCATAAATTGCTCTCAACTTGTCTTCAACGGTCAATTCTTTTGTAGTCGCCATATTTTTATAAGTACTTAACTGGATTTGTATTTTCTTCTGATAAAATAACGGCAAAATTAGTCATTTTTTTTAAAAGACAATCAACAATATAATTTTTTGTGTATCGTTCACTCTCAAAATGACCAATATCTGCCAATAGCAACTGATTTTCAGCCTCATAGAATTGGTGATATTTCAAATCTGCCGTCAAAAAAACATCTGCACCAGCCAAAATTGCGTTTTTTATGGCAAAACTGCCTGCTCCACCCAAAACCGCAACCTTCTTTATTGGTCTATCCAAAAATGCAGAATGCCGAATACTTTGAATTTGCATCTTCTGTTTTACAAACCTCAAAAAATCCGCTTCGACCATCGGCTGCTCCAATTCGGCAAGCATACCCATACCCACATTCTGATTTTCATTCTGCAAATCAATAATTTCATAAGCCACCTCTTCATATATATGGCTCTCAAACAACGCCTTCAAAATCTTGGATCTCAAATGTTTTTCAAACGTAACCTCTATTTTTACCTCGCTCACCACCATCATTTCCCCTTTTTGACCCACTACAGGATCGCTGTTTTCGCCACCACAATAAGTGCCAGTTCCATCAGAATTAAAACTACAATCAAAATAATTTCCAATCCTGCCCGCTCCAGCCCAAAACAATGCTTTGCGCAAGCTATCAGCATATTCGGGTGGCGTAAAAGTCGTAAGTTTTTGAATAAATTGCGGTTTCGGAATCAAAATTCGCCCATTAATCAAGCCCAAATGATCACACACAATTTTGTTCACACCATCCTGATGATTATCCAAGGCCGTGTGCATCGCAAAAATTGCAATATCATGCTTAATCGCCCTTATAACAGCTCGTTCTACATACGTTTTGCCCGTGATTTTCTTCAATCCCGAAAACAAAATCGGATGAAAACAAACAATCAAATTGCAGTTTTTGCGAACCGCCTCCTCAATCACCGCCTCCAAAGCATCATGACAAACCAAAACATTTGTAACATCAACCTCTTGATTACCAACCAACAAGCCAACATTGTCAAAATCTTCTGCATACCCCAAAGGCGCAATCTCGTCCAACAAAACCAAAACATCTTTAATCTTCATATATAGGAATATAAATTTGAATCTTCAAAATTACATCATTTTCAAAAACCAACCTAATTTCTTTTTTTTTTGGCGCACACCACCCCATTCGCACAACAGCTGTCCCGCTGCACGCTATATCTTTTGTTTTTTTCAAAAAAAGAAAAAAACAAAAGGATACCGCTACATCGGGGCGAAATTAGACCAAATGTTTTTCAAAAACAATTAACCATTAACCGTTGTTCCAAACTTTCTGTTGGCTAATATCCCATAATTCGGCACTATTAAGGGCTTTCAAAAACAATAATGCGCTATTGCCTTTGCCAAAGTCATGCTGCACAAGCGTTTTTGGTTGCTGGTCGATGCCCGAAAGTGCGTTTTGGATATCGCTTTGAGCATAACTACAATTGATTATTTGTGTGCTCGAAGCTCTGTTTTGTTGGCGAGTGCCCACATTGATTGTTGGAATACCATAGCAGGGTGCCTCCCGAATACCGGCACTGGAATTACCGATAATAAACTGACTATTTTTGAGCAGCGTCAAAAAATATTCAAATCGCAACGACGGAAATATGCGAAACCGTGGGTTGTCTTGCAAGCAAGCAAAGGCATCTATAATGGTTTGGCTGCCCAAATCATTATTGGGATAAATGACAATATAGTGGTGGTGGTCTGCCAAAAGGCAGTTTACAAAATGCTTGGCATGTTGCTGCATCAAATGGGCTTCGGTGGTCACCGGATGAAACATGACAATTGCAAACTGTTGAAAATCAATTTGGTAATAATTTTTAACGGTATCTAATGTAGGCAAATTTGGACCAAACATTATATCAATGTCGGGTGATCCAATCGTAAATATAGAGCTGCTTGTTTCGCCCATAAGTTGCAATCGATTGGCAGCATCGGTATTGGACACAAAATGAATATGGCTCAGCTTGCTCACGCTATGCCGGATAAGTTCATCTACGGTGCCCGAGAGTTCACCTCCTTCTATATGGGCTACCAAAATATTGTTGAGCGACCCTACAATTGCTCCGGCAAGGGTTTCTACGCGATCGCCATGCACTACAATCAAATCGGGTTTGATGGTTTTGGTATAGGCAGATAGACCTTCGATTGTTTTGGCAAGGGTCAAATCCATGGTAGTTTCGTGGGTTTGATTTTCAAAGGTGTGGGTGTTTTTGAAATGGCATCTTTCTATTTCGATGCGGGTCATGCCATACTGTTCTTGCAGGTGCATTCCAGTGATGAATACAAAAGTTTCAAAATTGGGTTGTGTGTCAAGTAGCGAAATGAGCGATTTTGTTTTGCCAAAATCGGCTCGGGTGCCGGTAAGAAATAGAATTTTTTTCATTTATGCAGGTTGTATTGCCCCAGACAGCAACGAAAATCCCGGAGCTTTGCCACCTATTTTTTTCTTGCCAAAAAAGAGCGACCCAAGGAGCTCCTTTTTTGGTTTAGAAAAAAAGGGGGCAAAGTGAGGAATTGTAGTGTATGGCTGGATTAGGCCCAAAAAAAGATTAATAAAAGTCATTAAAATCGAGTTGTTGATCGTTTGTGATATCTCGAGAGGCCGTTTTTCCAATCAAATCATCAAAGTGTTCGGCAAGTATCTTGCCTGTTCCGGGGCGTTTTACCCATATATTGTGGTGGGTTAGGGTGTCACCTTTTTTGATATTGGCGATGGCACAAACGGTGGCAAAGGCAAAATCGATGGTGACTTGCTCCTCGATAGCGGCTTTTTTTTCGCCACCTCGCATGAGCCATATTTCGCGAGAGGCTTGCAGCAATTGGTGGGCATTTTGCTCGTCCATGCTGCACACAATATCGGGACCAGGACGCTGCATAATGTCTGTAAAATGGCGTTCGAGAATGCTGGCGCCAAGGGCTACGGCGGCTAGGCATGCATTGTTGTTGAGGGTGTGATCTGAAAGCCCAAAAACCTTGTCTGGAAAGGCCTCGTGCAACTGTGTCATGGCACCCAATCGCACCAGATGGGTGGGTGTAGGATATAAGTTTGTGGTGTGCAGCAGGGCAACGGGCACTTGGTGCTTGTCAAAAATGGCGACGGCTTTGCGAACGCTTTCAATGCTATTCATTCCGGTGCTCAAAATGATGGGTTTGCCAAATTGGGCAATGTGTTCTAATAAGGGATAATTATTGCATTCGCCAGAGCCAATCTTGAAGGCAGGAATATCAAATTGTTGTAGTCTATTGGCTGCCGCTCTTGAAAATGGTGTAGAAATAAACACCATTCCTTGTGATTCGACATAGTTTTTTAGCTCCCATTCGTCGGCTTCGTTCAAGGCGCATCGTGACATAATTTCATAAATAGAAACATTGGCATTGCCTGGAATTATGCTTTTTGCGGCGGCACTCATCTCGTCTGCTACAATATGGGTTTGGTGTTTTATGAAGGTGATGCCGGCGCGCTTGGCGGCGTCAACCATGGTTTTGGCGAGTGTTAGCGACCCCTCGTGGTTGATACCTAATTCGGCAATCACAAGCGGTGGATAATCGATACCAATTTTGTGGTTTGCAATTTCGATAAATGGATTCATATAATATA
>JAYTNQ010000051.1:0-1997 GCA_043748255.1 Bacteroidota bacterium | reverse complement strand
CATTTTTTTGAAAACTACATCATAAATCGGATTGGCGATTACCATAATATGCTATTTGAATGCAAAAATACAATATTTTTTTCAAGTTTCAATTCAGCTGCGATTTTTTCAAATATTACGCACAATATCTGATATCTTCTATAAGTTGGGAATTTGGTTAGCCTGAACTTTCAGTAAATTACTGAATACTTGTTTGCTTTTCAAGCCTAATGAAAATCAGGCATTTAGCAAACGTTATTTTATTCGTTTCATTATTTTTTCTGCTATTGGAAAACAATCTGTATCTAAACTGTCTTTTTGTATGTACTTTATTTGTGCTTCACTCAAATCTTCCGCCAATCTAATTCCAACAATATATTCTTTTTCAGTTTTAAAATATTCATTAGCTCCATATCCAGTTCCATTTTCAACTTCGTCAATTTCAGAAGCTAAATCAGAATATTTATTTTCCGCAATTCCCCAATATTCTGTATCGCAAGGAAGTGTTTCTGTAACAAGATGAAATTTAATAGTTTTTTTATCTACAATATTTATTCCTAGTAATTGATTGTCTTCTCCATCTGAATATTGATAAACCAAAGCAAAATCATTTTGAGAGAATATTTGATTACTATTTTTCTCCACAATTTCCGGAACGCTTTTTTTTGAAGGTGATTTTTTTTCAGACTTTTCGTTTTTACAACTAAATATTCCAAACAAAATTATCGAAATTATCAAGATATTTTTTCTCATATAATGTCTGCCAACGGTTGGCGCTTTGCGAGGTTGCGGGCTTTTAGCACTAAAGTTTCTAAAAATTCCTGAACTTTGATTTTAACACAAATGCTTCTAAAAAAGCACTTAACCCGCAATCTTGCAAAACGCTTGTTGGCAGAAGATTTAATTCCCCATTTCGTTTCTCAATTCCTGTATTTTTTCAATTGTTAAATCAGTTGCCTCTGAAATAAATTCATTATCAGAACCTTTAATTATCAATTTTTTTGCAATTTCAATACTCCTTTCGTCTTTTGCTTTAAACTCCGCTTCCGTTTGTAAAGAAAAAACTTCACTTGCTTTTAAGTGCAAACTGTCTAAATAACGATTATAACCATATTGGTCTTCTTTCTCAAGACGCATAATGTCTAAAACATCGTTGGCTTCTTTTAAACCTTTAGCTTTAAAATTGTCTTTTACTTCACTGTTTTTTAGGAAGTAAACCCATTCGTCAAGCGTGTCCTTTGCAATATCATTAAATTGGTTTACTTTTAGTAAATAATATTCTGGGAAAATATCAGCAACTTCTTGTTTTACAAATGTCTGTTTTTGTTTTTCTGATAATCCTAAAATATCATTTTGGTGTAATCCTTTAAAGTCAGTTTTACCACGATAAATATAATCTTGTCCTTGTCCAAGGTCAAAATAAACGATGTTTATTGAAATTACTTTTTTAATTTCTGAATATTTTTGTCCGAGTTTTAAGTTTTCTGAAATAGATTTTGAAACGCCATAAGACATTCTATGAAAATAATCTATTTCATATGTTGATTGAATTTCAATGATAATAAGCTCATTTTTTGAATTATGTGTAAGAATATCTACACGATTAAATTTGTCGTCGTCATATTCTTGATTGCTTTCGCTTTCAAGGATTTGTTCGATTTTGATGTTGTCAAACAATAATTCGCTTAAAAAACCTTCAAGCACAACAAAATTGGCTTTGTTTCTCAAAAGTCTTTTAATCGCCCAATCAAATCTAATTAACTTCTTACTCATCATTTAAAATATTTCTGCAAAAATACAAAATATTTGATTTAGTTTTTTATAAATTTTTGAGTAAAATTTTGGTTGTTATCTGTTTGAATTTGAATAATATAATTACCATTTATTAAACTCTCAATATTTATTTGTTCGTTAAATTTTGAGCTACCACATTTTACAATTCTAACTGTTAAATATACAATTTTGTATTCAAAATTATCTGTTAAGTTTTGTCTGCTTTGGATTGTTATAAAATTATT
>JAYTNQ010000050.1:0-13854 GCA_043748255.1 Bacteroidota bacterium | reverse complement strand
CCAACATTAACAGGCAGTTGCCAGCCCTGCATTCTACCATTGGAAAGTCAAAAATTGAAGTTGTTGGCGACAGATTAATCGACATCAACCCAGTGTTACAACTCACCAAAGTCAACGAATTTTTGTCGCCAGAGCGCGCCTTTGAAATCGTAAACGAACAATATGATTATGTTTTGGATTGTATAGACAGCATCACCCCAAAACTCAATTTGATTATCGCCGCCAAGCGCAAAAAAGTAAAAATAATAAGTAGCATGGGTGCCGGTGGCAAAATGGAAGCCAGCAAGGTTCAAGTAGCAGACATTAGCAAAACGCAAAACTGCTTTTTGGCAAAAGCCATCAAAAAACGTCTCAAAGAATTCAAAATCGACAAAGGCGTCAAAGTAGTTTTTTCGTCCGAAATTCAAGACGAAACAAGTCTTAAAACCACAGACGGCAAAAACTACAAAAAATCATTTTATGGCACAAATAGCTATATGCCAGCTCTATTCGGGCTGTATGCCGCAGAAACGGTCATTAGGTATTTACTAAAAAATAAAACAATCCAATAATTAACCCTTTATGTATCTGCGCCACTTTCAAAATTTATCGAAAGCGAATTGACGCAAAATCGTTGTCCGGTTTCTGTAGGCCCATCCTCAAAAACGTGCCCCAAATGACCCCCACAATTGGCACACAAAATCTCTGTACGCCGCATTCCCATTGTAGAATCTGCAATATATTGCACCGAGCCTTCAACCGGTTTGTCAAAAGCGGGCCAGCCACAATGACTCTCAAATTTTGCCTCACTTTCAAACAAAATTTCGCCACAACCACCACAACAATAAACACCCTCCTCAAAACACAAATTATATTGTCCTGTATGCGGATATTCTGTCCCTTTTTGTCTCAAAATTCTATATCGTTCTGCGCCCAACAAGGCTTTCCAAGCCTCGTCTGACTTTTTGATACTATAATCCATACCCAAAATTCATTACGTTTTAATCCCTCACAAATTTTACCGAAACCGAATTGGTACAAAATCGCTGCCCCGATTGCGTAGGCCCATCCGCAAAAATGTGCCCCAAATGCCCACCACATTTGGCACAATTGACCTCTGTGCGCTTCATTCCAAAACTATAATCCTCCACAAAAATCACCGAGCCCGCAATCGCTTTGTCAAACGATGGCCAACCACAATCTGAATGAAATTTGGCATCAGACAAGAACAAAGTTTGCCCACAAGCCGCACAAACATACTTCCCTTTTTCAAAAAAATCTACATATTTTCCAACAAATGCTCGCTCGGTACCCTTATTTCGCAATACTTCGAAAGCCTCGGGCGACAAAATTTTTCGCCATTCCGCCTCCGTTTTTTGAACCTTAAAAGCGGGCTTTTTAGCCTGTCCAAAACAAAAACTAGCACACAAAATCAAAATCAAAAAACCTTTTTTCATAATTTATTACACTCAAAATGAATTACAAATATACACAATAATAATTCCCAAAATAAAAACATTTAGAGCATCAAACTCAATATTAACTTTTTTTTGGCGCACACCACCCGTCCTGCACACCACCTGTCCTGCTGCACGCTATATCTTTTGGTTTTTTCTGAAAAAGAAAAAAACCAAAAGGATGCCGCTACATCAGGGCGATTTTAGACTTTCAAACTTTTCAAAACGTTTTAGAAAATCAAGAAACAAAAAATCGTAGTAAAAATTTGTAACTTCAACCGTTAATTATTTAAACTATTCAAATCATTACATCAAATTAATGAAAATATTGAAAAGTTCTTACAATGTGAAATTTTATAAAAAATTATAGAACAATGATGATTCATATTTGATTAACTAAATAGATTTATAAAAAATTCAAAACCCGCTCTAAAGCCATTCCGCGAGAACCTTTTATCAAAATGCAAGAATCTGTTATGGCATTTTGCAACAAAAACGCAGCAAAATCATCAAAGGATTTATAAAAATGGCAAAAATCACTTTTAAAGTGTTGCCTAAAAAAAGCTGGCCCCACAAAATAGGATATAACATCGGTGCACCTCATTAATTCAAAAACGATAGCTTGATGTTCTATCTCTGTTTCAGCTCCAAGCTCAAACATATCTCCCAAAATAACAATTTTATTTAGATTTTGAAGCCCCATAAAATGCTCTAAGGCCACTTTCATACTGCTCGGATTTGCATTATAAGCATCCAAAATAATTTCGTTTGATTTTTGAATTAATAGCTGAGAACGATTGTTTTTTGGAACAAAAGTTTCAATCTCAACTTTAATATCGTTATCCGAAACACCAAAATATTGTCCAATACAAACCGCCGCATTAATATTATTAGCATTATACAAACCTATCAATTGCGATTGAATTTGCATATTTTGATACACAATTTCAACAAGAGGATGCGCTTCAATTTTCAAAACTACCAAATCAGCAACCTTGTGATCAAATCCAAAACCAAACTGTTTTATTCCATGAGATTTGTCAACCTGAATAGGGTCGTCAAAATTTATAAACGCAGTTTTTTGGTTGGTTTTCAAATAGTGATAAAGCTCCGATTTACCAACAATTACTCCCTCAAAACCACCAAATCCTTCGAGATGTGCTTTGCCAAAATTGGTGATATAGCCAAAATCTGGTTTTGCAATTTCGCACAAAAAAGAAATCTCTTTTTGATGATTGGCACCCATTTCTACAATGCCAATTTCGGTATTTTTATCAAACGAAAGCAATGTTAAAGGCACACCAATATGATTATTTAGATTTCCAAAAGTAGCAACTGCACGATATTTTTTATTCAAAACAACCTGAATCATTTCTTTTGTCGTAGTCTTCCCATTGCTGCCCGTCAACGCGATGATTGGAATATTAAGATATTCACGATGAAATTTTGCTAAATCTTGAAGCGTTTTCAAACAATTTTCAACCAAAATAGTTTTTTTATCAACATAACAATCTACATCGTCAATAATCACATATCCCGCACCCAGTGCTAAAGCTGTTGCTGCAAAGGTATTTCCATCAAAATTGTCGCCTTTTAAAGCTACAAAAAGAGCATTGTTAACGATTTTTCGAGTATCGGTTGTAATTGTTTTACAACCCAAAAAAAGCTGGTGTATAATCTCTATTTCCATAAAACAAATATAAAAAAAAGCCCTAATGAAAGGGCTTTTTTTGAATAATTTAATTGCAATTTAGTTTCTTGCTCGTTTTTTCTTATCGGCTTTTGGTCCAACTCTCGACATCGCACATCTAAACCCAATATAATCTGTAGCCATATCCTGCGGAAAATAGCGGCGTTGAGCAGGATCCAACCAATAAGCTCGATCTCTCCAAGAACCTCCTTTGAAAACGCGAGATTCATCATTTACCAAAGTAGTTCGCTTGTTTGATTTATCAAATTTTCTAACCATATTTCCTAAACTGTCTGTCGAAACATTATTCTTTGGTGAGTCATACATTCTTTTACCATCCTTTGATGCGCCAGTTTGTTCTTCATCAGAATTTCCAAATTTGTAGTATCTTGTAGATTGTTTGTCTCCATCACGATAATTTCTGTTATCTGATGACGAGAAATTTTGTCTCAGATAAGTATCTTTCTCATCAACCGGAATTTGTGCAATTTGACCCGGAAAATTTCTTGCCATTATTCTACCATTACTAACGGTATCGTATTTGATAGTTTCAGAAGTTACCAATTCAACGGTGCCATCCTCTCCTATTTTATTTTTAGAATATACATTTCCTCTAAAATAGTTAAAATCGTTGGCTTCATCATCAACTATAGGGCGATAAACATCACCTACCCATTCTGAAACGTTTCCGGCCATGTCATAAAGACCAAAATCATTTGGTGGATATGATTTTACTTTATTAGTGATGTCAGCATTATCATCAGACCAGCCTGCAATTCCGCCATAATCGCCTTTTCCTTGTTTAAAATTAGCCAATTGATCACCCTTTACCTGACGTTTTCCCGATCTAGTGTATGCACCTTTCCAAGGATATTTTTTCTGACCCTTATAATTATTATATTCTCTATTTCCAACATCAGATGCAGCAGCATATTCCCATTCTGCTTCTGTTGGTAATCTATATTCTGGATTGATTAAACCCGACGAACGTTGGGCATAAATATTGGTAGGCTCTTTTGTGGTACCTGCTTGACCTTTTGCGCCTGCAACATTTGTTGGTTTTGCCTTTCCATTTTTGCCTTTCAAAACAATTTTGTCATCTCCGCCAAATGTTTTTGTTGGCGCATCCAAATATGTTTCTGTGCTGAAGGTCTTTTCGGCACTAACATCTTTTATTTTTGCATCCTTTTGAATAAATCCTTCTTTTTCAAGAATTCCTTCATTGACACGGTCTGTACGCCATTTTGCAAATTCTGTAGCCTGAATCCAATTTACACCAACAACGGGATAATCTGCATAAGCTGGATGACGCAAATAATTGTTAGTCATTGTCTCATTATATCCTAATCGATTTCTCCACACCAAAGTATCTAAAGAAGCTCCTTCATAAATATTTTTATATTTCTCTTCTGTTGGTGGAAAAACAGTTTTGATCCAATACAAATATTCGGCATACATCGAATTTGTTACTTCGCTTTCATCCATATAAAAAGATTGAACGTGTTGTTGATTTGGGGTATTGTTCCAATCGTGCATGATATCATCTTGCACTTTACCCATTGTAAACGTTCCGCCTTCAACCAAAACCAAACCTGGTGCTGGCGCTTGCTTTTTGTATTTATTGTTTACTTGAAAACCGCCTTTTTTGTCGTTTAGATTCCAGCCCGTTGCCGATGACTTGTTGCCAGAGCTTGAGCTTTTACTACAACTTGCAAATCCAATCACCAATACTAATGAAACCATTAGTTTAATTGCCATAATTTTGTTTACTTTCATACTTTTGGTAGCTAATAAATTTAGTGGCGCAATATAACAATTTACTATTAGACTGCAATACTTTTTTTAAGTTTAATATTTTTTTAATTCCAAAAAACTATTTTTGTTTGAAAACGCAAATTTAATTCATTTATTGTTGACTTTTAGCATCAAAATAAATTAATTTTACATTTTGCAATAATAAACACTTTGTAGCGTTATTTACTTTGATGAAAAAAATATTTTTAATTTTGGTTCTATGTGGTTTTTCCAATCTAAATGCACAGCTAAGCGGCAGTTTTTCAATTATTTGGAAAAAAAAATCCGAGGTGTCTCTAATCAATAATTTGTATAAAATTCCCCAATTTCAATCGGAATATTTTTATTATGACCAACCCAATAGCGCAATAATATTTATTTCAAATACTATAAGTAGCGACAAAGTTGACGAAAATTCTTTAGAAATTTCAAATCAAATTTTTGAAAATATTGATATAAATGAACTTGGAAATTTGAATTTGAATGCAATTCCTTCCAAAATAAGTGCCGCTGTTCATCAAATTATGGCGAGAAATGAACTGAAAATAAACTTTTCGATAACTCCTATTATCAAAGAAGGTAAGATTTTTAAGAAACTAATTTCTTTTGATTATTCGATTTCAAACAAAACTGTTTCAAAAAGAGACCTTTCAAACAATCAAAATCGGCGTGATTTTGGTACAAAATCAAATTCTGTTTTAGCAGCAGGCGATTTTTATAGATTTTATATAGAAAAATCGGGTGTTTACAAAATTTCCAAAGATTTTTTGAATCAACTCGGCTTGAAAGTTGATCAAATAGACCCACGCAATATCCATCTTTTTGGCAATGGTGGCCGGATGATTCCGCTAAAAAACGCAGTAGATTATCCATCAGATTTGACCGAAAATGCAATACAAATAATTGGCGAAAACGATGGCGTTTTTAACGACAATGATTATATTTTATTTTATGGAGAGGGTGTAGATAATTGGAGCCAGGAAAACGAAACCCATCTTAATTTATATAGTGATAAATCTTATTATTATATTTCGGTTTCAGGTGAATTTGGAAAACGAATACAGCCTTTTGTGCAGCCAAATGCAAATAAAACAATAACTTTTAGTAGCTTTGATGATATTCAATTTTATGAAAAAGACAAAATTAATATTGCAAGATTGGGGCGAAAATGGTTTGGAGAAGATTTTAGCATAACAGATACCCAAAGTTTTGATTTTGAAATTCAAAACCCAACGGCTGGAGCTACCACAAAAATCTATATCAATGCCGCAGCAGTTGCATATATAGGTACAAAATTTGATATTTCGGCAAACGGCAGTGCAATTGGCGCTCTAATGTTGCCCAAAACTGATGCAATAAGCTCTTCAAAAGCTACCGAAAATTTGTTTGTCGGAAGTTTGACAGCAACCGAAAAAGTCAAAATTGAATTGAAATATGATAATGCTGGGGTGCCAAGCGCAAAAGCATATCTTGATTATATCGAATTGCAATCAAAAAGAAATTTGATCGGAAACGGCAAACAGTTTAGATTTCAATGCAACGATGCCGAAGCCCTTGCAGGCGTTGGAGAATTTCAAATTTCAAACGCTACTACAATTGCACAAATTTGGGATATATCTGATATTTATAATGTTCAATATGTAGAGAATACCGCACAGTCGATATTTTCGTTCAAAGCAAATTTGGGTGAAATTAGAAAATATATTGCACTTGATAACAGTGATTTTTTAGAACCAAACAAAGATAAACAAACCAAAATTGCCAATCAAGACTTAAAAGGAACTATTTTTAAAAACGCTCAAGGCGAAAACCAAGATGTTGACTATTTGATTGTTACGCCGGCATTTTTGCACGCACAAGCAGAAAAATTAGCTAATTTTCATCGAGTTCATTCCAATTTAACGGTCGAGGTGGTTGATTTAGAAAATATATACCAAGAATTTTCATCAGGAAAACAAGATATTGGAGCGATACGAAATTTTGTAAAATATGTTTATAAAAACGCTTCCGCTAATGACAAAAAAGTCAAATACCTCAATCTATTTGGAGATGCCTCTTTTGATTTCAAAAACCGAATTCAAAACAATACCAACATCGTTCCTATTTTTCATTCTATCAATAGTTTTTCATTATCTGGCACCTATATTTCTGATGATTTTTTTGTTTTGATGGATGATAACGAGGGAGATATGGATCCATCTTCGTCTGAAGGATTGGATATAGCCGTTGGCAGAATGCCTGTTTCAGACGCTACACAGGCCGATGAAATGGTTAACAAGATTATCAAATATCACGACCTAAAATCCTATGGGAGATGGCGCAATAATTTTGTTTTAATTTCTGATGATGTTGATAAAAATGGTGAAGAATCTTTAGAAATCGGTCTTGATAAATTAGGCGACGATCTTTTTAATAAAAAACCATTCATCAATGTCAAAAAAATTCATTCCGATTCCTATGTTCAAGAAACCGCTGCCGGAGGAGACCGATATCCAAAAGTGCGTGAAGATTTTGTAAATGCTTTTGAGCAAGGTGCTTTGGTTTTCAATTATTTTGGTCATGGTGGCGAGGATGGATTGGCACATGAGCGCATCTTTGAAAAATCTGATGCCCAAAATTTGACCAACGAGTTTAAAATGCCATTATTTGTCACAATCACCTGCGAGTTTACTCGATTTGACAACCCTTTTCGTCCTACTGCTGGTGAGTATATGTATTGGAACCCAAAAGGGGGTGCCATTTCACTCATCACAACAACGCGTGAAATTGGACTTTCAACGGGGCTAAGCATCAACAATATACTTTCAAAACAATTATTTGGATTCAATTCTACAGAAATTATTTCGATGGCAGAAGCACTTCGTCGTACCAAAAATGCTTATCCTTACAATCCAGAAATGGTTTTTTATATTGGCGATCCAGCCCTTGTTTTGGCCATTCCAAAACCAAAAATAGTTTTGACAAAAATCAACGATATTCCAATTTCACAAGCTGTTGACAATCTAAAAGCACTGAGCAAAATCAAACTTTCGGGCGAGATTCGAGAGGAAAATGGTGTCAATTTGATGACCAACTATAACGGAGATTTGGCTGTAACCATTTTTGATAAACCCATCGTCAGAAAAACCTTAGGCAATGACGGCACAACCGATAGTAATGATAATTTGATTACGCTCACTTTTTCTAATCTTGGCGAAACTATTTTTCGAGGAAATGCCTCCGTTTCAAATGGGTATTTTGAATTTAATTTTGTTGTTCCTCGTGATATTCGAGTTCCTGTCGGCAATGGACGTATTAGTTTTTATGCCAAAAAAACCAACGAATTGATCAATCAAACCGGATTTGATACTTCCATTTTAGTGGGGGGTCTCAACGAAAATGCTTCTGCTGATGTTGTGCCACCAAAAGTAAAATTGTTTATGAACGATCAAAGCTTTGTGTCTGGAGGTATCACAAATGAATCACCGCTTTTATTAGCTTATTTAGAAGATCAAAACGGCATCAATACGGCGAGTGGCATTGGTCATGACATCACTGCAATTTTGGACGGAGATGTGAACAAACCCTTTGTCATGAACGATTATTATGAAACCGAAGCAAACGATTTTACAAAAGGAAAACTCAAATTTCCATTCAGAAACCTGACCGTCGGATTGCACACATTGACCTTCAAAGCTTGGGATGTGTATAATAATCCAGTTACTTCCGAAATTCAATTTTTGGTGGTTGGCAATGATGACATTACGCTCACAAATGTGCTGAATTATCCCAACCCATTTGTAAATTATACCCAATTTTGGTTTACACACAACCACCCATTTGAACCACTTGAAGTACAGGTGCAAGTAATGACGGTGACCGGAAAAATTGTTTGGACAAAAAACCAAATCATCAATACAGACGGTTTTTTGTCGCGCGAAATTAGTTGGGATGGCACAGACGATTTTGGCGACAAAATTGGCAAAGGTGTGTATGTTTACAAACTGACCGTTAAGGCAACATTTACCAATAAAAAAGTCGAAAAATACGAAAAATTGGTAATCTTATAAGAAATTAGTATATTTGTTAAATAAAAGTTTTTATAAAAATGAAAAAAGCATCCCTTTATCTCCTTGCATTTATTGCCTTTCAAACCACTTTTGCACAAGATTTAACCCGTGTTATTACTACTGGCGTACCATTTTTGTTGGTCGCTGCAGATGCCAGATCAGCTGGTATGGCAGACCAAGGTGTTGCCACTTCCGCCGACGCATTTTCACAACAATACAATCCAGCCAAATACGCTTTTTCTTTAGAAAAACAAGGCTTTTCGGTTAGTTATACTCCCTATTTGACAGATTTGGTCAACGATATTTCATTAGGACAACTCAATTATTTTAATCGGATAGATGACCGTATGGCATGGGCAGGAAGTGTTAGATATTTTGGGCTTGGCGAAATTGAATTGCGAGAGACTGCAGATGGCCCTGTAACCAAAGTTTCGCCAAATGAATTTGCCATAGACGGCTCTTATTCTTTAAAATTGAGCGAGAGATTTTCGATGGCAGTTGGTGGCAGATTTATCAATTCGAGTTTAAGAATTGTAGATGCAAATGGCGATGCGACGGCTGCAAACACCTTTGCTGTTGATGTTGCCGCTTTTTATCAATCTGAAGAATTGTCTTTTTCTGATTTTGATGGCCGTATTAGAGCGGGAATAAATTTTCAAAACATGGGCCCAAAAATAAGTTATGATGCCGATAAAATTACAGCAAATTTTTTGCCCGCAAATATGAAAATAGGAAGTGGTTTTGATTTTATTTTAGACGAATATAATAAAGTAGGGCTAAATGTTGAGTTTTCGAAATTGATGGTACCAACCCCACAAGACGCAGTAGATATTAATGGTGATGGCACAATAAGTCAAGCCGAAAAAGACCAAAACTATAATGATTATAGAAAAATTGGCTGGACATCTGGCATATTTCAATCCTTTGGTGATGCTCCAGGTGGATTTAGCGAAGAACTTAAAGAATTTACATACTCAATCGGAACAGAATACAACTATCAAGATTCGTTTGCCATGAGATTGGGTTATTTTCACGAAAGTGAATTTAAAGGAGCGAGAAAGTTTTTTTCGCTTGGTGCAGGTTTCAAATATAATGTGGTGGCAGTAGATGTATCTTATTTGTTTTCGGCTTCAAAAATCAAAAATCCATTAGAAAATACCCTTCGATTTTCGCTCACCTTTAATTTTGGCGACAAATACGACGAATATTAGATTTGATACACAAACCAATATTTTGTATGAAAGAAATTAGCATTACTACGCGGTTTTCGGTATTTGAAAGCTTTGACGAATTGCCTTTAGAGATTCAAACCTTAATGAATCAAGCTATTGCAGTTAGAAAAACAGCTTATGCACCCTATTCAAAATTTAGAGTAGGTGCAGCCATTTTTTTAGATAATGGCAAAATAGTGATTGGTTCAAACCAAGAAAATGCAGCTTATCCATCAGGATTGTGCGCAGAGCGGGTGGCAATTTTTCAGGCAGGAGCCCTTTATCCTGATGCCAAAATGCAGTTTATAGCCATCACGGCTGCATCAGACCAAAACAAAACTACCGTTCCAATTCCGCCTTGTGGTGGATGCCGACAATCGATTGCAGAATATGAATTGAAACAAGAAAGCCCAATAAGTATCTATTTTATGGGCGAAACGGGTGCCATATATCAATCAAACTCCTTGAAAAACTTGCTGCCTTTTATGTTTGATAAAAAATTTCTTTAAATTTTGTAAAAATCATTGTTAAAATTTCAGTTCTTAGTTGGAATATCCTATTTTTGCAATCCAAGAAATTGGAAGGCAAATTGGAGTGAGAAAACTATTTTGCAAAAAAAAAGCAACAACAACATTTTTAGCAAGCCATTAGCGCATGAAAGCAATTACAAAAGAAGTATATTTAAAGTGGTATGAAGACATGCTGCTTTGGAGAAAATTTGAAGACAAATTAGCAGCACTTTATATCCAACAAAAAGTACGTGGATTTTTGCACCTCTATAACGGTCAAGAAGCCGTTTTGGCAGGAGCTTTGCACGCTATGGAGTTGGGCAAAGACAAAATGATTACTGCCTATCGCAATCACGTTCAACCAATTGGAATGGGCGTTGACCCTCGAAAAGTGATGGCTGAACTTTTAGGAAAAGCCACAGGTACCTCAAAAGGAATGGGCGGATCAATGCACATATTTTCAAAAGAGCACGGCTTTTATGGAGGTCACGGTATTGTTGGTGCGCAAATTCCGGTAGGAGCTGGTATCGCATTTGCAGATCAATATTTCGGCAGAGATGGCGTTACACTAACCTATTTTGGCGATGGCGCCGCAAGACAAGGCTCGCTTCACGAAACTTTTAATATGGCAATGCTTTGGAAACTTCCTGTTGTATTTATTGTAGAAAACAATGGCTATGCCATGGGAACTTCCGTAGAACGCACTGCAAACCATACCGATATTTGGAAATTAGGCCTTGGATATGAAATGCCATGCGGCCCCGTTGACGGCATGAATCCCGTAAAAGTAGCCGAAGCGATGAGCGAAGCCATAGACCGCGCTCGAAGAGGCGACGGCCCTACATTTTTGGAACTAAAAACCTATCGCTACCGAGGACACTCTATGTCTGACGCACAACTTTATCGCTCCAAAGAAGAAGTAGAAGAATACAGAAAGATAGACCCAATCACACAAGTATTGGATGTTATTTTGGATCAAAAATATGCAACAGAAGCCGAAATCGAAGCTATCGACGAGCGCGTAAAAGACTTAGTTGAAGAATGCGTAGCTTTTGCAGAAGCATCTCCTTTTCCAGAAGTACAACAATTGTATGACGTGGTTTACGAACAAGAAAATTATCCATTTATCCCTCACAAACTATAAAATTTATGGCAATCAAAATCACAATGCCTCGTTTGAGCGATACAATGACCGAAGGAACCGTAGCCACATGGCTCAAAAAAGTAGGCGATACCATAGCCGAAGGCGATATCCTTGCCGAAATTGAAACAGACAAAGCCACTATGGAATTTGAATCTTTCAATTCCGGAACACTATTGCATATTGGAATAGCCGCTGGAGAATCTGCACCTGTAGATTCTTTATTAGCAATAATTGGAAAAGCAGGCGAAGACATTTCTGAAATGCTACAAACAAAAGAAACCACTACAAACCAACCACAAACAGAAACAATAGCCGTTGCAGCTCCTTCGCCAAGCACAAATACTGCCATGCCAAAAGGCGTTATCGTGGTGACAATGCCACGTTTGAGCGACACTATGACAGACGGAACCGTTGCCACATGGCTCAAAAAAGTAGGAGATAGTGTTGCTGAAGGTGATATTCTTGCCGAAATTGAAACAGACAAAGCCACCATGGAATTTGAATCTTTCAACGCCGGAACACTACTATACATAGGAATTGCCGAAGGAATATCAGCACCAGTAGATAGCGTTTTGGCTATTATTGGTCCAGCGGGCACAGATGTTTCAGGCATTGCCGAGAATTACAAAAAAGATAACCAACAGCCAATTGCAACCACCGAGACCGCAACATCAGCAGTCACAGCACCTCTGGCAACAAGCAACCCTACAAACGAAAGGTTGTTCATATCACCATTGGCAAAAAAAATAGCCCAAGACAAAGGCATAAACCCAAATCAAATCAAGGGAACAGGCGAAAACGGCAGAATTATCAAAGCAGACATCGAAAACTATACCCCAATCTCCGCTGCACCAACCCCAATCACGCAACAACCAACAGTTGTAGCCCCTGGACAAACCAATATTGAAGAAGTAAAAAACTCGCAGATGCGAAAAATCATTGCCAAAAGATTGTCAGAATCCATATTCACCGCACCACATTTCTATTTGACAATCGAAGTAGCAATGGATCAAGCCATGCAATCTCGAAGCACCATCAACAACATACCAAACACCAAAGTTTCGTTCAACGACATGGTCATCAAAGCCTGCGCAATGGCACTAAAAAATCACCCAAAAGTAAACTCGCAGTGGACTAATGAAGTTACAATCATCAACCACCACATAAATATAGGTGTAGCCGTAGCCGTAGAAGATGGCTTGGTTGTGCCCGTACTTCAAAATGCAGACCAACAAAGTCTCACACAAATAGGCAACAACGTCAAAGACTTGGCAACACGTGCCAAAACCAAAAAATTGCAACCCACAGAAATGGAAGGTAGCACCTTTACAGTCTCCAATCTTGGCATGTTTGGCATTACAGAATTTACCTCGATCATCAACCAGCCCAACTCGGCCATCCTATCGGTAGGCGCAATCGTCGAAAAACCTGTGGTTCGCGACGGGCAAATCGTGGTAGGCAACACGATGAAAGTAACATTAGCATGCGACCATCGAACTGTAGATGGCGCGATTGGCGCACAATTTTTGCAAACCTTACGCCAATTTTTAGAAAACCCAGTCACGATGCTAGCATAATAAAAAAACCAAACCGTTTCGATGAAGCGGTTTTTTTTTGGCGCACACCACCCCTTTCACACACTACCTGACCCGCTGCACGCTCTATCTTTTTGGATTTTCTGAAAAAGAAAATCCAAAAAGGATGCCGCTACATCGGGGCGAATTTAGACTTATAGGGTTTTCAAGACGTTATTCAAGAAAGACGAAAATCAAAACTTTAAAAAAATTTTTAATTCAAAAAATAAATTGTATTGGGGAACTCATTTTGCATATGTTTTTGAACATAAAAAATGTAAAAATGTTTAAAACAACGAAAACCTCCTAAATGAAATAAACAGTAAATGGTAATGACTTCGGCAGTGATCATTCTGGGCTTTCGTTTGGGTTTATTTCCAATTATAAAAGATTGTGTTGTTTTTTCAAAATTTTTGCAAAACTCATCTGTAATACAAAATAATTCAG
>JAYTNQ010000049.1:0-2000 GCA_043748255.1 Bacteroidota bacterium | reverse complement strand
AAATGCCCACAACAATGAAAAGACGTAAAAATAGAAGAAATTCCGCAACCAAAAGAAATGTCGGTGGAAGCACCGATAATCTAACCGCAATTATTTTTTTTATTCGAAATATTGCCGTACAAATAATCAATAGTATCGAAGAATCACCACATACTCATCGTTCGAAGAGTAATAAATTTTACAGGATGGGTGTTGATAAACTTGAATTGTATAAATCAATGATTACTGATATGCGCATTAATTTCAAAAATTTCAGACAAAGTGCTGGCGACATGATTAATAAACGAAATCAAACTACACATCCGATTGACTTGATAGAAACTGCTACTATAGGTCATAATCTTTGTGTATCTCACACATTACAAGATGCTCTTTCATTTGAGTATAAAATTCTTTCTTTTTTCTTGTTTCCTAAACGGGTTACGCGTTCTATGACTGCAGAAAATCCGCTTGACACTGTAATTAACGATGGAAACAGATATCAGAACAGGAGAATAAGTAAGACATCGTTGGAAAAATGACAACTTTTCATCAGATTTCATAAAAATTGATTCTATATTTATCAATCTTTTTATCTGACATCATCAAACAACAAACAAAAGCACAATCAAACAAAGCGAAATGGCATCTACTACAACAGTTGTCGAATACGGGTATATATATTGTTTATCATCTGTACCACTTAATAGAAAACCGTATCGTGAAGGCGAAACAGGCGTTTTCAATGTTGGTTGGACTACAAAAGACCTGATGACAACAATCGAAGAAATGGAAAATAATGCTGGTAGTCCACGAGAATTCAATCTCGAGTTCGCAAAAAGAGTGAAATCTCCTGCACGGAAGGGGGACACCGTTCACGACACTCTCGACGACTATAACATAAGAATGTATGAGGGGTTTGATTTTTTCGAGTGTAGAATATCACAAATTAAACAGATATTCAATATTTTCGATGGTGCATGGTTCGTCGAACCATAAACAATAAAATTGAATAAAAATAAAAATCATGTCCTGTATTGTGTGTACTGTATTGTGTGTACTGTATTATGTATTTTTTTGTTATCTTAAAGATATTAAAGAGTATTCCATTCATTCTATAAATGCAATCCAAATCGAATTATGTTGATATGATGATCTATTTTCTCTTTGTAAAAGGGGTTGTAGAACTGGGATACAATACGTATAATTCTGGATTATGGAAATGGATTAATTCACAAAGTGTAGATCACGATACTGAAACATATAATGCTGGATTGTGGAATCTAAATTGGCATCAACAACAAAATGATACTGATATAACATCTTTGGACGATACAAATCAATTAGAAGCAAAAGTAGAAGTGGGAGTAGAAGTAGAGACCATTACAGATACTCCTCCATTACGTTCTGTCGTCGATGGATATAATGAAGATATTATCCATACAAATAAATATGACGAGACAATACCCGATAGTAAGGATTCTAAATATTATTCAACTGAAGAAGTTTCACGAATTGCTTTAGCTGTGGAAGGACGAAGAAACGGACAGACAAATTACTGGTTGGGTAATAAAAATTTTATAATTGATGTTTCGGGCGATTTTGTCGAGAATAAATCTCCATGGTTCAATTCTTCAAAAAATGGAGTTCCTGTTGAAATGGATTTGGATAATACATTAGACACTATTAAACCATTTAATACTACCAAACTTGATACTGTTAAGGTATATAAAAATGATGATGATGATGATAAATTAGATGTTGTTGATATAACCACACCAAATGTTGACTTATATGACACAATTGATACTATTGATGAATGTCTATACAAAAAATGTGCTGAAATTAAAATCAATAAAATCAATAAAACTTGTGATGCTAAAATTATTCCTGACCATTTTAAGGATATCATGAGTTGCAATGAAAAAAGTGCATACACACGCAAATCTTCCGAATATACTAATAGAAAAAATAGACAAACACTTAATAAATCCTTCTAATAATATACATATTATTTTACG
>JAYTNQ010000048.1:0-2004 GCA_043748255.1 Bacteroidota bacterium | reverse complement strand
AGCTGATTTTTGTTCAGTGAAGCTGTTTTTAAAGCCGTTGTTAAAGCCGTTGCAAAATTTGGAATCCCAAATCCCAAAATATCGTCTGGATTGGCATATTGACTCGACGATGCTTTAATGAGTTGCATCAATTCTGAATTTTTTTTGCTAGGCAATGCCTGCCAAAAACTTGCCACCATACCCGCCACAATAGGTCCAGAAAACGAAGTGCCATTGGCCAAACTTATATTGCCAAACTCGTCAGATACAACTGCTTCTTGACCTTGTGCTACTACATCTGGTTTTACCCTACCATCAAAAGATGGCCCTTGCGAACTAAACACTGCATAACTTCCATCTGCTTTTACAGCCCCAACTGCTAGCGCATGCTCGGCATCGGCTGGAGCCGAAACATACTGCCACAAACTGTTGCCCTCGTTGCCAGCAGAATTTACACAAACCATACCACGACTATAGGCAATTTCTAAACCCCTCGAAATAAAAGTTGAAGTACCATTCATATCATTATAAGTAAAATTATAAGCCGGATTGTCAAATTCAGTATATCCCAAAGAGGTAGTAATAATGTCTGCCCCCAATCGATCGGCTTCCTCGGCAGCCTCTACCCAAAGCGATAATTCGATAGGTCCTTCACTTGCAACATCCTCGGTGATAAACAAATAATAGGCTGCATCTGGCGCTGTACCTACCAACTGACCTTCTACAAACCCACCCATTGTTGACAAAACAGAGGTGCCATGCCAAAATCCGGTATAAAAATTATCTGAACGATTTACAAAATCAAAACCACCCAAAATCAAATTATTGGCCCGCAATCGTGCAAAAGGCGCAATCGTATTCACCCCCGGAAAACCAGCATCCATCACCGCAACAACCTTGCCCGCACCCGTAAAATTTTGCTCATGCAACAACTGTCCGCTCATCATCTCAATTTGATTTAACGAATTACCATAATTAAAAATTGTCGTAGGCTCAAAGGTTTTTTGCCGCCTTGGCAAATTCAAAACTACCGATTTTTTGCCTCCAATATTCAACAAATGGTTGGCATACTCAATATGATCCACAAATAAAAGCGAACCCAACGAAGCAATATCCTGCTGAGAACCCACAACGTGCAACGCATTGAACCACTTTGATTTAGCACGAACAACAATGCCGTTCGCAGCAACCACTTGGTCAATATAGGTTTGAAAAATAGGCACGTCCTTCATATCCAAAGCAATACTTTGTGCCGTGCGCCTATCCAAAGATCGTTGCGAAAGCATCAACAAAGGTGCGTCAAAATAGGTTTGAAAATTGGGTTTGTCAACAAAATAAACCCAGGCATCCTCCTGTGAAAAACCCTGAAACACTCCAAAAAAAACTAAAATAATTACCGCTTTTTTCATCTTTTTTTTTACAAAAATACAACAAATTTGTTTTCAATTTTTTTTTTGGCGCACACGAATCGCCCCACACACGACTTGTCCTGCTGCACGCTATATCTTTTTTTGGTTTTTGAAAAAAAAACCAAAAAAAGGATGCCGCTGCATCAGGGCGATTTTAGGCTTTCTAACTTTCCAAAACCAAAAATGCTGACAAAATTGACGGTTCATTCCAACTGGAGTTTATCTCATGGACAATATTTTTTGTCGGTATTCGATGATTGCAATTCATTGTTGGCTATTCAAGCCCAACGAAACTCTAGCTGTTAGCCGTCGTTAATTTGTACGTTTTGTTATTAATCTTCTTTTCTCCGCCAAATTTAAGAATAATTTTCGTATGTTTGGTTTTCAACCTTTAAACATTTTAATTATGAACGAGCATTTAATAAGTAAATCTTCAGAGATTGTGGGTAAAAATAAAACATATACGCCTTTAAATATTATTTACTTTGGGGATTCTAACGACAAAGTATATGAAAATTTATTAGTAGTTTCTTGTTTCTTAAATGAAGATGGTGAAAGAAGATACAATGATGTAAGATTTCACAATTCAATAAAAGTAACTGACATAAGCTCGGTA
>JAYTNQ010000047.1:0-13920 GCA_043748255.1 Bacteroidota bacterium | reverse complement strand
ACACCTCGCCAAGCAATTTGTATCTGGATCAGGCGATGGCTGCGATGGAGGGCACCGAGGCGGCAAATGTGGCGGCATCTGGCATGGGTGCTATCACGGCGGTGCTGCTGCAGCTATGTGGAACGGGCGATCATGTGGTTTCGAGCCGCACGATTTATGGTGGAACTTTTGCGTTTTTGAAAAATTTTGCACCCCGATTGGGTATTCAAACGAGCTTTGTTGACATTACAAAATTAGACATCGTTGAGGCTGCTATTTTGCCATCTACCCGGGTTTTGTATTGCGAAACGGTGAGTAATCCGCTGCTTGAAGTGGCAGATATTGCAGGTTTGGCAGCGATAGCCAAGCGTCATGGATTGCAGTTGGTGGTTGATAATACTTTTTCGCCGCTGTCTGTTTCGCCATCTATTTTGGGGGCAGATGTGGTGATTCATTCTTTGACAAAATATATCAACGGAAGCAGTGATACCCTTGGCGGTGTGACTTGTGGAAGTCAGGATTTTATCAATAGTTTGAAAAATGTGAATACGGGTGCGAGTATGCTTTTGGGCCCTACGATGGACAGTTTTAGATCGGCAAGTGTACTCAAGAATTTGAGAACGTTGCCTATTCGTATCAAGCAACATAGTTTTAATGCCCAATTTTTGGCAAATGGGTTTGAAAACGCGGGTGTGAAGACGGTTTATCCCGGATTGACAAGCCACCCAAGTCATCAATTGTATGCTTCGATGATTAATCCAGAATTTGGTTTTGGCGGCATGTTGACTGTTGATGCAGGCTCGTTGGACAAAGCAAATGCGTTGATGGAACTCATGCAGGCTCAAAATTTGGGCTATTTGGCGGTTAGTTTAGGATTTTATAAAACGCTTTTTAGTGCGCCCGGCACTTCGACATCGAGCGAAATTTCGATCGAAGAGCAGGCGCAAATGGGCTTGACAGCAGGGCTTATTCGGTTTTCGATAGGTTTGGATCACGATATTCAGCGTACTTTTGATAGCATGATTGCATGTATGAAAACGGTTGGTGTGTTGTAAAAAAACTAAAGTGTGCCTCTCGATAGGTATGGTTTGATAGGGGAGGTGTGCGCCAAAAAAATGGCTTGCAAATGTTAATTTTTGAAATATATTTATCTTTTCAATTTTGTTGGGCAAAATAATTAATCTGGGCTTCCTTTTGTTAATTCTGATAATAAATAATAGGCACCTTTGATGACTACTTTGGCATTTGTTGGTACTTTATCGATTGTTTTTACTTCAGTATAACCCATATCGGTTGCGCCAGTAGTTATTTTGATTTGTTTAAAGGTATTTTTAGTTGTTGTTACAAATATGAAATAATCATTTCCATTATTTACAACGGCTTGTGTCGGTAATGCTGTTGTGTTTGTGTTATCGATTTTTACTCTTGCTTCTACATACATCCCGGGCAAAAGTGTTTCGGTGGTTTCGTTTATTTTGGCGTGAACGATTATGGCTTGTTCGTTGGGTTCAAAGGCTTTGTTGATGGCAAATATTTTGGCTGGATGCGAATGAGAAACGTCGTTGGCATCATTGAAAGTTATTTCTTGTTCGTTTTTGATTTTATGGATGTCTTTTTCAAAAACTTTTAAATCTAAATGTAAAAAACGATTGTCAATAATTTCAAACAGAGTGGCATTTGCATCAGCATATTTCCCCATGCTTAAATTGACGTGTTGAATGTAGCCGCTAATTGGTGCCGAAATGGCAATGTTTGAAGTGATATTTTTGGTAGATAAATTAGTTGCATTGATTCCTAATTGAATTAATTTGGATTTTAGGGTTTCATTTTTGGCTTGTGCGATTTGCAATTCTTTTTGAGCTTGTTGGAAGGTTTTTCCGGCGTTTATATTTTCATCACGTAACTCTTTTTGACGTTGGTATTCTTTTTCCAAATAGGAAAGGTTTGCGAAATTTTCTAAATAATCTTGTTGTAATTGTATCACTTCGTTATTAGCAATTGTTGCTAAAGTTTTTCCTTTGTTTACAAATTCTCCTTCTTGAACAAAAATATTTTTTACAATCCCGCTTGTTAAGATACTAACTTGAGCTTGGTATTGTGGTGGCAATGATAATTTTCCATTTATTTTTAAGGTTGTCGTTAGATTTTTGTTTTCAAAATTGCCTAATTTTAAATCTATGGCTTTTATTTGTGCATCCGTGAAGGTTATTTCTGTTGATTTTGGTTTTTCAAAAGAGGTTTCCTTTGGTGCCACTGTTTCGCTCTTTTTACAAGAAAATATTAAAATGCAAATTGCAAATTGCAAAATGCAAAATTTGGATTTAGTGAATGATGATGAAAATTTATTTGATCTGTTTATATAATTCATTTTTATTTTTTTTAAGTTAAAAATATGATTTTACTCTTTTGTGATTTGTAAATTGGGTTTGCTCCTTGCTTTTTGCAATTTGCCTTTTGTTTTTATCTGTTTAATAAATATTGAATGTTGATTATAGTTTGATTGTAATTGTTCATGGCAATCAGATAATCTGTTTTTATTTTGATAGCGTCTTTTAGGTTTTGGGTATATTCTATATAACCAATATCTCCAGATTTATAAAGTTTTTGTGCTGCATTTAAAATTGTTTCAGCCATAGGCAAACCCTCTGTTTTGTAAAAATTGAGTTGGTCGAAATACTGTTTTTGGAGTTGAAATTGTTGCAAATAAATAGTAGCTAATTCTTGTTGCGATTTTTCTAACTCCTTTTTTGCAATCTCTGTTTCTAATTTTGCAGACGCAGTTTTTGCGTTGATTCCGTTTCTAAATATAGGTATATTGATGCCTAAACTTCCAAAATAAAATGGTTTTACTTGGTCTAAACTTTGTGCGTTTATGCCGAGATTAAATGAAGGATTTGCTTTTGCTTTTTCGGATTTTATTGCTAATTCTTTAGCAATGATTTGCTGTTGCAAAAATTGTAAAACTGGATGGTTTTTGACCAATGTACTATCACTTGCATTAATTTCGGGCAAAGCTTCGTATTTTATGGGTGCTTGGAATGACTTGTTATTTCTTGTCCACTTTTGCAATTCGGTTAAATAAAAAAGTAATTGCGAATTGGCATCTGCGAGTTGCATTTTTAATTCTTTGCCTTGTAATGAAGCATTTATTTTTTCCAATTTGGTCGATTCACCTACTTGAAATTTTTTATCAGCATATTTTTCATAATCTGCAAAAAGAGTAGTAGTTTCTAATAATAAATTATAGTATTGCACATTAAATAGCCAATTGAAATAAACATTTGATACGTTTTTTATTAACTCATTTTTTGAAACAGCTTCATAAGATTTTGCAACGACAACATTTTGATTAAATAATTTTTTTTCGGCTTGGTATGATAGTTTAAATCCTTGTGCTATTCCAATATTATAATCAAATATTGTACTGTTTATTTCTCCAAAATTACTATTGATATTGGAAGGATCAAGAACAGTTGCTGTTTTTGTTAATGCTTGTTGTTGCTGTGTTTGTAAAGTTGCTTGTTGCAACGTTGGATAATTTTTGGTTGCTAAATCTAACGCATTCTGCAATGTGAACGTTTGTGTTTGAGCATTCATCAAAGAGCAAAAAGCAAAAAGCAAAAGGCAAGTTGCAAAGGGCAAATTCCAAAAAGCAAAAGGCAAATTCCAAAATGCAAAAGGCAAACGGCAAAATGCAAAGCGTGAATTTTGTTTAACTATTGAAATTTTTGTAATGTTTGTTGCCCTTTGCTCTTTGCTTTTTGCTGTTTTTGTTATGTTTTTCATCATTTAATATTTATCAGGATTATTAATCATATGATTGAGTAGCTTACCAACCTCTTCACTTTTTGTTCTTAAAGTATTAGAAACGTCTTCGTTAATGTATTTGCAAGATAAAGCAAAATCTATCCAAACATTTGTTTCTGAATTTTCGGCATCACAATCTGTGAGTTTAGAAATAAAATGTGCTGGGTATCTTTTTTTTCTATATGCTTCTGCAAGATTTGCGCACACACTTCTTGAGGAACGTCGTACTTGATCGGTTAAAGAATATTTTTCTTCTTTAGGAAATGATTTACTGATTTCAAATATCTCCATTGCTAACGAAAAAGATTTCTTATATACTGTTGATTCTTTAAAATTAAAATCATTCATTTTCCTTTTTTTTAATTGTTTTCTGTTGCAATTTGCCCTTTGCCCTTTGCCCTTTGCTTTTTTTACACTTTGCAACTTGCCTTTTGCTATTTGCTATTTTTGCCTTTCGGTGTCATTACTAAATAATATAAAACAGGTAAAACAAATAATGTTAATAACGTAGAAGTAAGTAAACCGCCAATAACGACCGTTGCCAATGGTTTTTGAATTTCTGCACCTGCACTCGTACTTAAGGCCATCGGCAAAAACCCTAAAGAAGCGACAGTTGCAGTTGCCAGAATCGGTCGCAGTCTTGCACCACTTCCTTTGTAAATACGTTTCAAAATATTGTTTTCTCCCTCTTCTTTTAATTGATTGTAATAGCTGATCAAAACGATTCCGTTTAAAACGGCTACTCCAAATAGCGCAATAAAACCAACTCCAGCCGAGATACTAAAATTCATTCCGCGAACCCATAAAGCAAAAATTCCGCCAATAGATGCTAATGGAATGGCAGAAAAAATAATTGTTGCTTCTTTAATCGAATGGAACGACAAAAAGAGTAAAAAGAAAATCAGTAATAGTGCCACAGGAACTGCTAATTGTAATCTTCCTTTTGCTTCTTGTAAGTTTTGAAATTGCCCACCATAAGTAATAAAATAACCTTCGGGTAATTTTAGTTTGGCTTCTAATTTTTGTTGAACTTCCAACACTACACTTTCCACATCACGACCACGAACGTTGGCTTCAATTACTATTCTACGTTCGGCATTTTCACGACTTATTTGTGATGGTGCGGTTTTGAAAGTAATTTCGGCCACTTCGTTTAATGGTATTTGATTGCCGCTTGCAGTTGGAATAAGTAATGATTTTAAAGCATCGATATCTGTATTTTCACTCTTTGGAATGCGCACCACTAAATCAAATTTTCGTTCGCCTTCATATACAACCCCTGTGGTTCCTCCAGCATAAGCCGTGTTTAAAACTCGATTAAGATTGGAAATATTTAGACCATATTGTGCAATTTTATTTCGATTGTATTTTACAACCAGTTGAGGCATACCGGTTACTTGTTCTACTTTTAAATCTGTTAATCCTTCAATTTTGTTTATAATAGGAACGGCTTTGTTGGCTTCTGAAAACAGTTTGTCTAAATTATCTCCAAATATTTTTATAGCGATGTCCGATTTTACCCCTGCAATCAGTTCATTAAAACGCATTTGAATAGGTTGTTCAAATGAGAGATTACAACCTGGAATTGAACTCATTTTTTCGTTCATTTTTTTAGCCAATTCTTCTTTGTTTATAGCCACAGGCCATTGCTTTTTATCTTTCATTACCATAATAATATCAGCACTTTCAATTGGCATTGGGTCTGTTGGAATTTCGCTTGTTCCAATCTTTGTTACAACTTCTTCAACTTCTGGGAAGCTAAGTGCTATTTTTTCTAATTGGGTACCAACTTCAATACTTTGTGACAAACTGCTTCCTTGACGAATGGTATAATTCATAGCAAAATCACCTTCATCTAATTCGGGAATAAATTCGCCACCCAATGAATTGAATAAAAACAATGAGGCTATAAAAAGGCAAAAAGCAATGGGCAAAACCCAAACGCTATGGCGAATAGTTTTTTGTAAAAGTGGTTGATACCAATGGTTTAATTTATTGATGAACCTATCGGTAAAATTGGGTTTTACGCTAATTTTTTTGTTCAAAAAAAGACTACTAGCCCAGGGCACATAAGTTATCGAAAGAATTAATGCACCAACGATAGCGAAACTTACTGTTTGTGCCATCGGCATAAACATTTTGCCCTCAACCCCACTTAAAACAAACAAAGGAATGTAAACAATCAAGATAATGATTTGCCCAAAAACGGCAGAGTTCATTATTTTTGAGGAACTTTTGATTACCTCTTTATCCATTTGATCTTGAGAAAGAGTATTACTTTTGTAATGCCTTGAAAAAATATGCAAAGTCGCTTCGACTACAATTACAGCACCATCAACGATTAGTCCAAAATCTAATGCGCCCATACTCATCAAATTGGCACTTAATCCAAAAATATTCATAATAATAATAGCAAATAACATTGCTAACGGAATTACTGAAGCCACGATTAAACCAGCTCGCCAACAACCAAGAAACAGTATCAAAATTAAAATTACAATTAATGCCCCTTCTAATAAGTTGGATGACACAGTGCTAATCGTTTTTTCAATTAATTTGGTTCTATCAACAAACGCATCAATTTTTACACCTTTAGGCAAAGATTTTTCAATTGATTTCATTCTTTCTTTTACTCTTGCGATTACCTTTACTGCGTTTTCTCCTTTTTGCATCAAAACTACGCCACCAACGGTTTCCCCATCCCCATTTCTGGTCATTGCACCATATCGAGATGCAAAACCAAATTTAACTTCGGCAATGTCTTTTATCAAAATTGGTACTCCCGAATTGTTTTTGACTACAATATTATTAATGTCATCTATGTTTTGAATTAGTCCTTCGCCCCGAATGAAATAAATATTTGGACCTTTATCAATGTAGCTTCCGCCTGTGTTTTCGTTGTTGTTTTGCAAGGCATCAAAAACATTTATAAGCGTTAAATTATTAGCCGAAAGGCGTTCGGGTTTTACTGAAACCTCGTATTGTTTTAGTTTACCTCCAAAACTACTTACCTCTACCACACCAACTGTTCCCAATAGTTGACGACGCACAATCCAATCTTGAATGGTTCTTAATTCTAATAAGTTGTATTTTTTTTCATAACCTTTTTGTGGTATTAAAACATATTGAAATATTTCGCCAAGCCCGGTGGTTGGTGGTGCCAATTCGGGTGTACCATATTGTTTTGGAATATTATTAGTAGCAGTTTTTATTTTTTCATCTACCCGCTGACGCGCAATATTTACTGGAACATTGTCTTTGAAAACAATCGTTATTACTGATAAACCCGAACGACTAGTACTTCGCAATTCGACCATATCTGTCATTGATTTGAATTCGGTTTCTAGCGGATAGGTGATAAACTGCTCTATCTCTTGAGTAGCCAAATTGGGTGAATTTGTAACTACTTGCACTTGATTATTGGTTACATCGGGCAAAGCATCAACACTTAGTTGTGTAAATGAATAAATGCCAAACAAAACAAATATTATAATGAAAACTCCTGTAATGAGTTTGTTGTTTACAGAAAAATTAATGATTTTATTGATCACTTTAGTAGATATATTAATATTTTGAAAAAAAATTAAAATGTAAATTACAAATTAATAATTTGTTGTTACTTTTTACAAACATTAAACATTAATTTTTGGCGGTTGCCAAATATTTAAAGTGATTTTTTTATTGTAGATATAAGAATAGCAACTTATTTGTTGTTTTGTATTGAAAAAAACAAAATTTTCTTTGAATAAAAAAGTTACAATTTTTGATTGAATTAGTTGTATTCCGCAACAAGAACATGTACATAAAGGAGAGCAATGTTCTGAATTTTGTGTGTTATTTTCGTGCTTTTTGGTGCTAACAACTACTTTTTTTTGATTGTCTTTGCACTCCAATCTATCGCTACACGGTAAAACCGAAAGTGTTAGAATTAAAATAGAAATAAGAAACCAAAAATTTTTCATAATTGCAAATATAACAATTCTGTTTTCTTTTTCTAACTTAAATTTAACTAATAAATGCAACTTTTGAGAAAATGAGTTTCAAGTAATAAATAATTTTTTTTCTTGAAAAACAAAAATAATCAACTTTTTTATCTTTCCTCTTCGGGGTTTTCTTTGTAGGCGTAGCCGAAAAAGAAAACCCCGAAGGGGACGAAATGCCATCAATAATGTTATGAAATTTTACGGATAACAAATATCAGCTATCAAATAACATCTTTTAAACCCAATTGGTCTGAATTCGCCCCGATGTAGCGGCATCCTTTTTGGATTTTCTTTTTCAGAAAATCCAAAAAGATATAGCGTGCAGCGGGACTGATGCTGTGCTGGGGCTGATGGTGTGCGCCAAAAAAATTAGATTTTTTCTAGTACGGTATTGATTAATTTGACAATAGTTTTTTCGGGATTTTGGCTAAATGTGCCGCTCGAACGGTTTGCGATGATGGCGCTGAGTGATATGGCGTGGTGGCCCAAAAGTGCCGAAAGTCCATATATGGCGGCGGTTTCCATTTCGAGATTTGTAATTTTTAAGTTTTCAATTTCAAAGCTGTCCATTTTTGAGTTGAGGTTTTTGTCTTGGATGTTGAGGCGCAAAATGCGACCTTGTGGGCCATAAAATCCAGGTGCCGTGGCAGTGATGCCTGTAAATATTTGATCTTTTCTGAAAATATTTTGAAGCTGTGGTGCCGCAGCGATACAGTAGGGTTGCCCTTTTGAGGGGTGCCAATTGGTGTGTTTGACAAAGGCGTCTTGGATTTTTGTTTGACAGATTTTTTCTATTTGATAGGAGCGCAACATATTGTCGAGCCCGATGGCATATTGTGACAGTACAAAACTGTCCACTGGAATGTGGGGTTGGAGCGACCCAGACGTTCCTATTCGGATGATATTGAGCGACTTAAACTTGGTTTTTGGTATTTTTGTTTGTAGGTCGATGTTGACTAACGCATCGAGCTCGTTGATGACGATATCGATGTTGTCTGGTCCTATTCCGGTTGAAATCACGGTGATTCGCTTGCCGTTGAGATGGCCTGTTTGGGTTTTAAATTCGCGTTTTTGGGTCGTAAATTCGATGGAATCAAAATTTTGTGTGATTTTTTCGACACGGTCTTGGTCTCCTACAAAAATAATGTCGTCTGCGATATTTTCTGGCAAAAGGTTAAGGTGGTAAACGCTACCGTCTGGATTGAGGATGAGTTCTGATGCTTGTATCATGTTTTTTGTTCAAAAAATTATCCGCCTACTCGTTTTACTTTGAAGCCTTTTTGGGTTAATATTTCCATTATCTTGATTCGATAATCGCCTTGAATAATGATAGATTGGTCTTTGAAAGTGCCGCCAACGCTAAGTTTTGTTTTGAGTTCTTTGGCTAATATTTTGAAATCCTCGTCGCTACCGTTGTATCCTTCGATAATGGTGATGGGCTTTCCTTTTCGTTTTTCAAATTTGCAAATCATGGGTTCAACTTGTATCCAAAGTGCTGCTTTTTCTTCGACATTGGCTTGTTCTACCGGTTCTTGATGGTTTGGAAAAAGGTTTTTCAGTTGGTCTTTCAAATCCATATTATGGCTTTTGTATTGTTTTGGCTTAAAAACAAAAAGAGGTTTGTCAATGCAATCCTCTTTTAAAACAATGTTTATTTCTTAATTTTTTGTATCTGTTTTTTTGATCAATCCCAAATCTACCAAACGTTCGTGCAAAAAATCGCCTGCCGAAATATCTGCATATTTTTTTGGATGTTCATTATCGATACAATTTTCCAAGCAATCTAGGCGCATATCGCTCACAGGGTGCATGAAAAATGGTATCGAATAGCGAGAGGTGCCCCACAACTCGCGTGGGGGATTGACGACTTGGTGGATCGTAGATTTGAGTTTGTTATTGGTATGTCGAGAGAGCATATCACCAACATTGATGACCAATTCGTCTGGTGCTGCTACGGCGTCAATCCATTGTCCATCATGGTTTTGTACTTGTAAACCCTTTCCTTGTGCGCCCATCAAAAGGGTTATCAGGTTGATATCGCCATGAGCGGCAGCACGAATGGCATTTTCGGGCTCGACTGTGATTGGTGGGTAGTGTATTGGGCGCAAAATGGAGTTTCCGTTGTATCCGTATTGGTCAAAATAAAATTCGTTTAGCCCAAGATGCAGTGCTATTGCCCGAAGCACATATATGCCTGTTTTTTCCAACATTTGATAAGCCAATTTACCGGCAACATTAAAACGCGGAAGCTCTGTAACGGTCACATTATCAGGATATTCTTGAGCATATTTGGAATTTTTGTCAACATATTGACCAAAATGCCAAAACTCTTTTAGATCGCCTTCTTTGCGACCTTTGGCATGCTCTTTTCCAAAGGAAACATAACCTCGCTGTCCGCCAATTTCTGGATTTTCATAGCTGTATTTGGTGGTCAATGGTAGGGCAAAAAAATTGCGAATTTCGCCATACAATTCGCCTACGAGTTCATCATCCAAAAAATGACCTTTTAGGGCTACAAAGCCAATTTCTTCAAAAGCATTACCGATTTCATTTACAAATTTTTGTTTGCGTTTCGGGTCATCCGAAAGGAAATCACGCAAGTCAACACTCGGAATATTTTGCATAGTATTCTATTTTTTTTGGTAACTTTTGTTTGACAAAAACTTTGCCATCACAAATGTAATTATAATTTTTTGAATCTCAAAAACAAAAACACCTTAGATTTTCAACTGATTTTTAAATGTTTTATCTTTTAAAAAAAATAGTAAAACAAATCGATTTAAAACCTTGATAACTATTGATAAATATTTTAAAATAAATGTGAAATAATTTTTATTTTTGCAAAAAAAATTACAACATAAAATGACCCACCTCAAACACCTCCAAGATTTTTCAACACAAGTAAGACGCGACATTTTGCGAATGGTTCATGCCGTAAACTCTGGACATCCCGGAGGATCGCTTGGCTGTACCGAGTTTTTGGTAACTTTATACCAAAATATGATGATTCGTAAACCAATCTTTGACATGAACGGCAGCGATGAAGATTTATTTTTTCTGTCCAATGGTCATATTTCGCCCGTGTTTTATAGCGTTTTGGCCAGAAGTGGTTATTTTAGCATTGATGAATTGTCAACATTTCGAAAATTAAATTCGCGTTTGCAAGGCCACCCAACTACGCATGACGGGCTACCTGGTGTTCGGATTGCCTCGGGCTCACTTGGGCAAGGACTATCTGTAGCGATTGGTGCCGCACAAGCCAAAAAACTCAATGGCGACAAGCATTTGATATATTCCCTTCACGGTGATGGCGAGTTGCAAGAAGGTCAAAATTGGGAAGCAATCATGTATGCCTCAGCCAAAAAAGTGGATAATATAATTGCTACAATCGACCTTAATGGAAAGCAAATCGATGGCACTACAGACGAAGTTTTGGCAATGGGATGCTTGCGACAAAAAATGGAATCCTTTGATTGGGAAGTGATAGAAATTAAGGCGGGAAACAATATTGAGGCCATCATCGAAGGAATGAATTTGGCAAAATCGATGACAGGAAACGGAAAACCAATCTGTGTATTGTTGCATACCGAAATGGGTAATGGCGTAGATTTTATGATGCACACCCACGCTTGGCACGGAAAAGCTCCAAATGATGCTCAATTAGAAAACGCATTGGCTCAAAACCCACAAACACTTGGCGATTATGGTGTTTTTGTAGGTGCAAAAGCAGCTCTTCAAGAACATATTAAACCAAATTTTACTCAAAATCAAACCACACTATTAAGCATCGAAAATGGAGTAGCCTCCCTTAATACAGGCAGCAAAGATACACGATCTGGTTTTGGAGCGGGTATGACCGAGCTAGGTCAAACAAACGAAAAAGTTGTTGCACTTTGTGCCGATTTGATTGGATCTTTAAAATTTGATGATTTCAAAAAAAACCATCCCGAACGCTTTTTTCAAATTGGGATTGCAGAAGCCAATATGATTGGTATTGCAGCCGGTCTTACAATTGGCGATAAAATTCCGTTTACAGGAACATTTGCCAATTTTTCGACCGGAAGAGTATATGATCAAATCAGACAATCTGTTGCTTATTCAGACAAAAACGTCAAAATTTGCGCCTCGCATGCGGGACTTACATTGGGCGAAGATGGCGCAACACATCAAATATTAGAAGATATTGGATTGATGAAAATGCTACCCGGAATGACCGTAATTAATACCTGCGATTATAACCAAACAAAAGCCGCAACCCTTGCCATTGCAGACCATAATGGCCCAGTTTATTTGCGTTTTGGCCGGCCGGTAGTACCCAACTTTACACCAGAAAATCAAAAATTTGAAATTGGTAAAGCCAATATTTTGTTAGCAGGAAACGATGTAACAATTTTGGCAACAGGTCATTTGGTTTGGGAAGCCTTGGTTGCTGCAGAAATTTTGGCTACAAAAGGAATTTCAGCCGAAGTCATTAATATTCATACCATAAAACCACTCGACGAGCAAGCCATTTTGACCTCGGTCGCAAAAACAAAGGCGGTAGTAACGGCAGAAGAGCACAATATTTTGGGCGGACTTGGCGAAAGTGTTGCTCGTGTTTTGTCGTTAAACAACCCTATTGCACAAGAGTTTGTTGCTGTTCAAGACAGTTTTGGCGAAAGCGGCACACCCGAACAATTAATGGAAAAATACAAACTCAACCATCAAGCAATTATACTTGCTGTTGAAAAAGTTTTAACCAGAAAATAATTTTTAATGATTATAGAAAAAAAAGATGTCAATTGGCATCTTTTTTTTTGAAAAAAAATAAAAAAATACTATGCGTGCATAATATTTTTTTATATCTTTGGAATCGAAAACAACACAATGAAAGAAAAAACTATTGACTATTTGCTTCGCACCACTTGGCAAGCCGTATCTCGAATGTATAACGAAGAGGCTGCAAAATATGATGCCACCATGGCAACAGGATTTGCGCTCTTGAGTATCGACAAAGAAAACGGAACACCATCATCGGCAATAGGTGTGAGAATGGGAATGGAACCCACAAGCCTGACCAGAACTTTGAAATCGATGGAGGAAAAAGGACTGATTTTTAGACAAAAAAACCCAGACGATGGGCGAGGGGTTTTGATATATTTGACAGAATTTGGTAAAGAAAAAAGAGCATTGTCTAAAGAGAATGTTTTGTTGTTTAATGAAACTATAAAAAAAAATATAGGGGTAGATCAATTAAAAAATTTTGTAGAAGTTTCAGAAATTATCACGGAAATGATTACAGAAAAAAAAATATTTAATTCGTTAATATCTTAAAAATAGATTGTTTATAAAAAATAAATATTGCTTTTATGAAAAAAAACATTAAAAAAATTGCTGTTATCGGCTCTGGGATTATGGGTTCTGGAATTGCATGTCATTTTGCCAATATAGGTGTAGAAGTGTTGCTTTTGGATATTGTTCCCCGTGAATTAACAGAAACCGAAACCAAAAAAGGACTTACATTAGACCACAAATTAGTTAGAAACCGACTGGTAAACGACCATTTAGCCAACGCGTTAAAATCCAAACCTTCTCCTATATATAGTACTAAATTTGCCAGTAGAATTGTCACCGGAAATACCACAGACGATATGGCAAAAATTGCCGATGTCGATTGGATTATCGAAGTAGTTGTAGAGCGGTTGGACATCAAGAAATTGGTTTTTGAACAAATCGAAAAATTCAGAAAACCCGGCACTTTGGTAACTTCTAATACTTCTGGAATTCCGATTCATTTTATGTCAGAAGGCAGAAGCGAAGATTTTCAGCAGCATTTTTGTGGTACACATTTTTTTAATCCGGCACGTTATTTAAAATTATTTGAAATCATTCCGGGACCAAAAACAACAACCGCAGTAATTGATTTTTTGACGATATATGGCGAAAAATTTTTAGGAAAAACAGCTGTTGTTGCAAAGGATACTCCGGCATTTATAGGCAATCGCATCGGAATATTTGGTATTCAAAGTCTTTTTCATTTGGTTCAAGAAATGAATTTGACTATTGAAGAGGTTGATAAATTAACTGGGCCTGTGATTGGCAGACCAAAATCTGCAACTTTTCGTACGGTAGATGTTGTCGGATTAGATACTTTGGTGCATGTTGCCAACGG
>JAYTNQ010000046.1:0-2015 GCA_043748255.1 Bacteroidota bacterium | reverse complement strand
CAAATGAGTACGAAAATAATGTGAACAACAATTTTTATACCAATTATATAGCCAAATGGTGCATCGATTATACGGCAGCTCAGATACAAAAAGTTGCCATAGAATATCCAAAAGACCACAAACGAATTATCGAAAAAGTGAAACTTTCTGATTCCGAATTGCAGGCTTGGAAAAAAGTAGCAGATAATATGTATTTCCCTTATTCTGAAGAACTTGGAATTTATTTGCAACAAGACGGATTTTTGGACAAAGATTTGGTAAAAGTGGCAGATTTAGACAAATCACAACGCCCAATCAATCAAAAGTGGAGCTGGGACAGGGTTTTGCGCTCGCCATACATCAAGCAAGCCGATACTTTGCAAGGATTTTATTTCTTTGAAGACCATTTTTCTGTCAAACAATTACAAAAACATTTCGACTTTTATGAACCATTTACCGTCCACGAAAGCTCGTTGTCGCCTTGTGTACACTCCATTCAGGCTGCCAAATTGGACAAAATGGATATGGCATATCAATTTTATTTGAGAACAAGCAGATTAGATCTTGACGATTATAACAAAGAAGTCGAAGAGGGGTGTCATATTACCTCGATGGCGGGCACTTGGATGAGTATTGTAGAGGGTTTTGCAGGATTGCGTGTCAAAAATGACAGCCTACATTTTGAACCCAAAATCCCAAAAGAATGGGACGGATATTCGTTCAAAATCAATTTTAGAAATCAAATTTTGAAAGTTGTAATTGATCAAAAAGAAACCAAATTTTCGTTAGAAGGCAATACAGGCATTACGGTTTTTATAAACAAAAAACCAGTCTTTGTTGAAGCAAATGAGGTGTTTGTGAAGTAATTTTTTTACAAAATATAATTTTAAAATCCAAAATCCATAGGTCTCTTTTACTTTCCTGCGGCTACAAGGTTTTTTTCTATTTTGTGAGCCGGTCTCGACCATTTTGGCTTTTCGCCCAAAGCTTCAAATTTTGAATCAACCGCCTCAACAGTAGTGGGTTGCGATACTTTTGTGAATGGCTTTTGTGGTTTCAAGCCCAGGGTTTCAAACATTTTCATGTCTTCTTGCACATCAGGATTAGGTGTTGTAAGTAGTTTGTCTCCTGCAAAAATAGAATTGGCACCAGCAAAAAAACACATGGCCTGACCTTCTCTGCTCATATTCATTCTACCAGCCGAAAGACGCACCTGTGTTTGTGGCATTATGATTCTGGAGGTGGCCACCATTCTAATCATATCCCAAATTTCAACTGGTTTTTGTTCTTCAAGCGGGGTGCCTTCTACGGCAACAAGTGCATTGATTGGCACCGATTCTGGCTGCGGATTAAGGGTAGATAAAGCTACAAGCATTCCGGCACGATCCTCTATACTTTCGCCCATGCCAATAATGCCACCACTACATACCGTAACATTTGTTTTTCTAACATTCTCGATCGTTTGAAGACGGTCTGCAAAACCACGGGTCGAAATTACTTCTTTATAATATTCTTCGGAGGTATCAAGGTTGTGATTATAAGCATATAACCCTGCCTCGGCAAGACGCTGTGCTTGGTTTTCGGTTATCATGCCCAAAGTGCAGCATACTTCCATATCCAATTTGTTGATCGTGCGAACCATTTCTAAAACCTGGTCAAACTCTGGCCCATCTTTTACGTTGCGCCATGCCGCGCCCATACAAACACGTGACGAACCACTTTCTTTGGCACGAAGCGCTTGTGCTTTTACCTGCATAACAGACATTAAGTCATTGCCTTCAATATCAGTATGATAGCGTGCCGCCTGCGGGCAATAGCCACAATCTTCTGGACATCCACCGGTTTTTATAGACAATAATGTAGAAACCTGAACTACATTAGGATCATGAAATTGCCGATGAATGTGGGCTGCTTGATACAGCAAATCCATCAAAGGTTGGTTATAAATAGCTACTATTTCAGATTGAGTCCAATTATTTCGTGTTGTAATCATAGGTTTTTTAAATAATTTTCAAAAATAAGAAATTATCTTGATT
>JAYTNQ010000045.1:0-2025 GCA_043748255.1 Bacteroidota bacterium | reverse complement strand
GCATGATTGTTTTTGGCACAATTGCCGGAGGCGCAGGCGCAGCCCTCACAGGAGGCAACTTTTGGCAAGGCGCAGCGACGGGATTGATTGTGAGTGGGTTGAATCATTATGAGCATCAGATTGAACAAAAGCAAACTTTAGACGCTTTTGCAAAAGAAAAATTTGGCGCGGACTACAAAACCAAGTATGGCGTGAAATCTCTCAAATGGGGAAGCCAAATGCCTAAAAAAGGTATTGCAACAAGTGACGGACTTGCCAAATACAATGCCAAATCAGAAATGATTACAGTTGGAAGTAATGAAGCAGGTGGGATTAGTTTTAACGGGACTACTTATATATCTGATGGTGTAGCAAATTATGGTTCTTCATTTCTGGAAATGACAGTAGGTCACGAATTTATACACGATTATCACAACAAAAATTTTAACGGAAATTATAATCACAGTTCTTCGGAATATGCAGCCTATCAATACACTACTGACTTTTTGAGATGTAATGGTTTTGAAACAGGGGGTTATAATAAAATCATACAGGGTTATCAAAGATTTTCAAATGATAAATATCATTACGGGAATATTCCTGGATTTAAAATACCTTAGGAATATGAAAAAGTATATTTTAGCAACAGTCGTATTTGCTTTGTTTTTCAATGTAGCATCTTGTCAAACAACAAAACAAAAATTTGGGATAGAAAGAGTAAAGTATTCAAATGAAAATGGATTAGTGAATGTAACGTTTAACTTGGTTAATATTACTAATGACACTTTGTATTTAAGCGATAAAAATTTAAGTATTAGATTGATAAAAAATCATAAAATATGTAATTGGGATTATCCTAAATTTGACGTACAACCATTTGTTAAACCTGTTTTAAAGAATGGAGAACAAATAGACAACAAGATAGAAATCTTAAACAAAGAAGATCAAAAAGATAAATTAGCAAATAATTTTGCGACTAAATTATTTTTAAAAAATCTCAATGTTAATGTGCAATTAATGAAATATAAAGAAATAATTATCAAAACTATAGTAGATGATTGCACTATTTTATTACCAGCGGAAACATACAAATATGAAATTGGTTTTTATTCTAAAAAATTCGACAAAACTTGTAAGGTGTCCGTGAAATATTTAGACAATAAGAGATTTACTTATTTTGTAGATGATAAAGGAAAAAAGATTGATATTAATAATTAACTTAATCAAAAGTAACGAAGAAACCCGAGCAATCGCTCGGGTTTTGCGACATTAGAAGGAAAATTAATATGAATATTGACTTCGGTTGTCTATAAAAGTAACCAATAACAGTTTATTATTTATGATATGATATATTAGAGAATTATGCTCGTCAATAACACATTTTCTATAACCAAATAATTTAGATTCAGGGCAAATTTGGTTAAAAGAGGCGATTCTTTCAATAAGCTGGTCAACATCAAATTCAAAAGCTTCTACTTCTTTGTTTGTCCAATAATCAAATAAGTAATCGACTACTTTAAAGAATGATTCTAAAGCGGTTTCTGTCCAAACAATTTCCATTAAAGTGATTTGTTTTTGATGTAATTTTTAATTCTTTCTTTAGCTTCCTTGTGTGGTATCACCCTATTTTCTTCTATGTCTTTTTTTCCTTTTTCGATGAGTGAAATTTGTTGTTCAGACAATTGTTCCGCCCAGTCGGAATTAGAGGATTTAAAAGCTAAAAATTCGATATATCTATCTACTTCATACAAAAGATTTACAGGAAGAGATTTTATTTTTTTATTAATCTGTGTAGCGGTTATAGTAGTCATTTTAATGTTTTTTATAGTGCTAATTGTTGAATTTTCTTTTTGGTAATAAAAGCATCAAGAAACGTTTTGCCAAATGTTTTTCGTCAGAATTTAATTTTTTCTGCCAAATCACTTTGGGAATAAGCGTTTTTGTCTGTTGATTGCAAAATTATATTGCCTATATTCATATCTAAAAAGAGATAAAAGTTCTTGTTATTAATAGAATAGTGCAAATATAAGCAATTATAAGACACAA
>JAYTNQ010000044.1:0-2025 GCA_043748255.1 Bacteroidota bacterium | reverse complement strand
GGAATATTGATTCCAGTAAACGCGTTTTGATACTTGTTTACAATGGAGCTGATAGTGTTGTTATCGGTAGAATTTTTAACAAATTGTGTTCGTCAAATAATATTCGTGGAACTATTGCTCACATTTCATATGACACTATTTCACATTGGGATTTGACACTACAAATAGAAGAATGGAGAAGTAGAACTGTTTGCCTTTTAGGAGAACCTGATAATGACGGGGGGTCTAATGGTTCTATTTTTGAAAGCATTTTCGAACTTAATGAATATTTATTACGTAATGAATATTAATTTTTTCAACAGAATCAACAAAAATTACAACACCAAACACCAAACACCAAACACACAGACAATACCGACACAATACAACAATATATACATATAATATAATACTTTGTATGTCGGATGATTTATCAGGTGCAAGTTTTAAACTTTCGAATAGAGGATTTAATCCTATTACAAAACAAGAAGAAAACGTTACTGAATGGTTAAAAGACCCGAATAATATTGTGTTTTCGGTTCAAGGAATTCAGACACCATTGTGCTTCAGTCGAGCTTCATTTGACTCAAATATTCTTCAATTGAATCATATTTTGTATAAATGTGACAAAAAAGATGGAAGATATGCCAAAAAAATAATCAAGAATAGTGCAGATACATTTCTTGATCTTGGAATGTTTAATATGGTTGACGGAACTGCTACAAATTTAGACAAGTTTTCAAATGTTCTGAATAGGGGACAAACTTTTTCAGTGAAGAAGAACCCAGAAATCAGTTTATCTCTTTTCAACGATGAAATGCGATTAAAGATGAACGATTTCAATGCAACATTTCTTAAGTATTCAGGAGATTTTTTATATCCAAAAATTACTGATTACTTCTTAACTGGAACGGATACTACTGAAGATGTAATGAAGCATATTGCCATTATAGATCAATTCTTTATGGAACACGCTACTAGGACTTCAGGTAAGAAAACTAAATTCTATCGGGGTATGAAGTTTCCATATCCAATCGCAGATGGAGAATCGATGATTGTACATAATTACATATCGACAACTACTACTCTTGATCCTGTAGGTGAAGAGATAAATTTATATGGCACTATAGGATTTGGAGGTGTGCCTGGTTGGACAGATGACTTCTATTATGACGATGACGAAATTATAAAACCTCCACATTTACCAGATGATATTGATGGTTGTTGTGCATACGAACTGACTCTTGATAAAGATATTCCATACGTAGATATGAAATATTCTACTATAGCGGTGCAAGAAAATGAGGTTTTACTTCCTCGTAATTTATTGATTACTTTGACAGGTGAATATATATCGAAATCCAATATTCATGTCAGACAATTAAGAGTCAGTAAAACAACCGAAAACCAATTCGATATCATACCTCAAAGTCGATGCGCTAAATTTATTGACGCTGTTGTAGATGTGGCAAAAATCGAGTTTGTCAGCGGTTCAGAAGACGCACGGAAAAATGATACACAAGAAAAGGTGGCGCAGAAGAAAAAAACACTAACCAAAGAAGGACTGTCTAAAAACCAAGAAAGATGTAAGAAAGGAACTACACGAAACAAAAAAACCGGAAATTGTGACCCGACTCGTACGAAAAATAACAGAACTCGTGCCAACGGTGAATATACAGAAAATGAACGTCATAAAGAAATTGAACGTCAAGAAAATGAACCTCATAGTATAAAAACGTGAGATGTAAGAAAGGAACAATGCGAAACAAAAAAACTGGAAATTGTGACCCGACTAAAACTAAAAAAAGTCCATCAAAATAATATATATTATGAAATCAACCAGATTTTTTCCGTTGCGATGCTGCAACACTCAATCAAAACAGAATGCGTCTTAACTAAAGATTTAGTTGTCATTGATGATATACGGTCAAATATAGCATCGTTTATTTGATAACCGAAATGAATAATTTTCCGCCCATTTTCATATTCGTGTAAGTTTGTATCGGTTATAGAATTTATTCGATACAAATAGTTCTAAAAATTATC
>JAYTNQ010000043.1:0-5550 GCA_043748255.1 Bacteroidota bacterium | reverse complement strand
TCATTAAGGGATTCAAAAACCGATACGGCATGACAGGCCATCCATATCCAACCGGCACTACCACCGCTTGCCAAGGAGTTGTTCCAATCCCACAAGATACCATGCACCGTCCATGTAGGGTCTGCGTGGGGCAAGATAAACAAGTCGTCGCATGAAGTGATTTGAACGGGTTGTGCCAGTGTATTGGTGCTTATGCGGTAGCCGGCAACAGGAATTCCGGCATTGTCTAAAATTGGTGTAGCTTTTATGGCGTTTGGCCCATCCACCACCCAACGTGGAAACTCGATTAATTCTTTATAAAAAGGGACTGTTACGTCTGTCAAAGTGATATAGGTAACTACCAAAGCATTTACTGCATTCAGGGCTTTGTAGGCTGCAATCGCATTTTTGATAGTGGTAGAAGCATATTGTTTTTCTATAATAAACGCACTGCCTTTGAAGCTGTTTCCGTCAACCGTAAAATCTACTCCGTCTCTCGCTTTGGCAGGGTTGATAGACCAAATTATTGGAATTTTTTGATTCTTGATCAAATCATATACCAAACCATAGGGACGTAGCCCATTTCCAATAGATTGTGGCAAAACCCCCATATTGATGATAATAGAACCCGCGGGTATCAAACGGGTTTGTGCAATCGTGACAAAACTTGTTAAAAACAACAATATTGTCAATGATTTTTTAAGTTTTAAAAAAAAAAGTAAGTTTTTTTTCATAATATGTAGGTTTTAATATTGGTTATTATTAGGATATACAAAAACAAACAAGTTTAAATTTGACAGAGTCAAACATCAATTTGTTGGTCATCAGGGTTTTGGTTATATAATAAGAATAAACAAAACACAAAATTAACTTAATTTCTACTTAAAAAAAAATATTTTGGTTTATATTTTAAATAAGGTAGCCTAAATGAATTGAAATGGTTTCAATTATAGGGTTTAAAATAAAGAGTGTTCTGAAAACTCAAAAAACAAAATAAAGAAACCTAAGGAGTTATTAGAGTGTAGTAAAGCCTTTTGGTTTAAAAATTCAGAAAAAAGGCTTAAAACCATTAATTTGAAACCGTTTTTTTAATTAAAATAGAAAAAAACTATATAAAAATTTTTAATAATAATAAAAAACTATTTATTCTTGATCATACAAACTGAACAAAGAAGTGAGGTTGTGATTGTTTTTTAGAGACAGTTTTTTGAGAATTCTTTTTTTGTAGGTGCTCACGGTGCTGGTTTTTATTCCTATTGTGTTTGAAATTTCGAGGTTTCCGTTGCCAGAAACCAAAAGGCGGGCAATTTGCAATTCACGAGGCGAAAGCGCTTCGATTGGATTTTCCTTGAGTATATTGGCTTCAATCAAAGCCATTTTGTTTAAGATAGCATCGCTTATAAATTTTCCTTTTTCTATAATAGAAAGAAACGCTTTTTGTAACTCAAACTCCGAACTTATTTTTCGTAAAAAACCATCGGCTCCTGCTTTGAGATATCGAATGGCGAACAAATCTTCGTCTTGGTCTGTAAATACAAGCAGTTTGATGTTTGGTTGAATTTTTTTGATCATCGCAATCATATCGACCCCTTTTAGATCGCTTATCTTCATTTCGATCACAATCAAATCAAATACTTCTTCTTTAAGATACAAACAAATTTTGTCAAAAAACTCAGATTTTGTAACAGTTACGTTGCCAAAAAGCTCTTTCAAAAAGTGTTCAATTCCTTTTTTTACAATACAATGATCGTCTGCCAATAAAACGTTTAGGTTTGCTTCCATAAAAAAATATGATTTATAGCCCGCAAAAATAATAAAGTTTGTCAATAAACAAAACATAAAACTTCAATTTTAATTAATTTTTGACAAATATTGTAATAAATTGTAATAATAACCAATTATTAACAGGTTTTTTGTAAATATTACAAAAATAAAAATTATAATATTAAATAAAAGTGTTAAAGTTATAATTGATAAAGTGACTAAAAAATCCAAAAATAAAGTGCTATTTTTGCAAAATATTAAAACAATTATGACCTTTTTAGAAGAAATAAGTCGTCGGCGCACGTTTGGAATCATTTCGCACCCCGATGCGGGAAAAACCACATTGACAGAAAAACTATTGCTTTTTGGCGGAGCCATTCAGGAGGCTGGAGCCGTAAAAAATAATAAAATCAAAAAAGGAGCCACCTCAGATTTTATGGAAATAGAGCGACAACGGGGCATCTCGGTTTCGACCTCGGTTTTGGCATTTGAATATAAAGGCAAGAAAATCAACATTTTGGACACGCCCGGCCATAAAGATTTTGCAGAAGATACCTTCAGGACGCTAACTGCTGTGGATAGTGTGATTGTGGTGATAGACGTTGCAAAAGGAGTAGAAGAGCAAACAGAAAAACTGGTAGCAGTTTGCCGTTTAAGACAAATTCCAATTATCGTTTTTATCAACAAATTAGATCGTGAAGGTAAAGACGCCTTTGATTTGATGGATGAGGTAGAGCAAAAATTAGGACTTTGTGTATCGCCGTTGAGCTTTCCGATTGGGATGGGCTATGACTTTCAAGGCATATACAATTTATGGGAACAAAACATCAATCTTTTTAGCGGTGACTCCCGCAAGAATATCGAAGAAACTATCGCATTTTCGGATATTCAAAACGAGGGGTTAGAAAAAATAATAGGTCAAAAACCAGCCAACCAACTTCGGGAAGATTTAGAATTGATCAATGAAGTGTATCCAAAATTTGACCAAAAGGCGTATTTAGCAGGGCAGCAGCAACCAGTTTTTTTTGGTTCGGCCTTGAATAATTTTGGCGTTAGAGAGCTTTTGGATTGTTTTATTAGCATTGCGCCTTCGCCACGAGCCAAAGATTCTGAGACCAGATTGGTTGCGCCCGCAGAAAACAAAATGACTGGTTTTGTGTTTAAAATCCATGCCAATATGGATCCAAAACACCGCGACAGATTGGCTTTTGTAAAGATTGTTTCGGGCACTTTTGAAAGAAACAAGCCTTATTGGCACGTTCGCCAACAAAAAAATCTAAAATTTTCGAGTCCGAATGCGTTTTTTGCAGAAAAAAAAGAAATTGTTGACATTTCGTTTCCCGGAGATATTGTTGGTTTGCACGACACCGGAAATTTTAAGATTGGCGATACACTTACAGAGGGAGAAAAAATGAGTTTTAAAGGAATTCCAAGTTTTTCGCCAGAGCATTTTAGATATATCAACAATGCAGATCCGCTAAAAGCCAAACAATTAGAAAAAGGGATAGACCAATTGATGGACGAGGGCGTAGCACAACTTTTTGTGCTCGAACTCAACAACCGCAAGGTTATTGGCACTGTTGGTGCATTGCAATATGAAGTGATTCAATACAGATTGGAACATGAATATGGCGCAAAATGTACTTATGAAAACTTTCCTGTGCACAAAGCATGTTGGGTAAAACCAGCAGATGCCAAAAGTACCGAGTTTATGGAATTTAGGCGCATCAAGGCCAAGTTTTTGGCAAAAGACAAGTATAATCAACTGGTTTTTCTGGCAGATTCAGATTTTACAATCTCTATGACACAGTCAAAATATCCAAATGTAAAGTTGTTTTTTACGTCGGAATTTGAAAATTAAAAAAAAATTAACTTTTTTTTAAAAAAAATTTGGAGGTGTAATTATTTTACCTATATTTGTTAACTATTTAATAGGGTTATTAACAATTTAGTTTTTTGAATTGCTTTTCTCACGAAAAAGCAAAATAAATTTAAAAGAAAGTAATTTTATTAAATAAAAAAAAGTTGTTATATTTGCAACAAAGTTTATAATCATTAAACGTTATAATTATGAAATTAAATTACAAAAAAGGTCTATTAGTTGCTTTTGCACTAATGATGAATGCTGTGCTTATTGCACAAGTTCCTACTCCAGATGCAGGACCAAGTGGTGGTGGTGACCCGCCAGCACCAATAAGCTCAAATCTTATCTGGCTTGCCGTTGCGGGTGTTGCATTTGCAGCATTTCAATACAATGCCAACCGAAAAAAAGCATAACATTCGCTTTTTTATATAAACCAAAGCACTAAAATTTACTTTTAGTGCTTTTTTGTGTCTAAAAACAACCTTGCTTTATTTTATCAATTTTTCAATCAATTTTAAAAAATAAAAATCAAATGTTTTTATTCAACCTCAACAAAAAACGATTAAAAGACTTAATACCAAATGGTTATATAGACATTCACTCTCATTTGTTGTTCGGAATAGATGATGGCGCCAAGACTTTTGAGGACACGCTTCGACTCACAAGCACCTTGATTTCTTATGGTTTTGCCTCGTTTATAACAACACCACATACGATGGCGCATGTTTGGGACAACACTACCCCGATAATTTTAGACAAAAATTCAGAAACCGTTGCTTTATTGTTACAAAACGATATAAAAGTACCATTCCGAGCAGCGTCGGAATATTTGATGGACGATGCTTTTGTAAAGCGTTTTCAATCAGAGCCGTTGCTAGTGCTAAAAGACAAGTATGTATTGGTAGAAATGTCATATATCAATGCGCCAATGCAGTTGTATAGCATCTTGTTTGATCTGCAAGTGGCGGGTTACAAACCCATATTGGCGCATCCTGAACGGTATTTGTTTTACCATCAAGACTTTGATGAGTACAAAAAATTGAAACGAGCGGGCTGTTTATTTCAAATCAATTTGTTGTCAACCGTGGGGTATTATGGAAGACCTGTTTTTGAAACCGCCAAAAAATTATTGAACGAAGGAATGATCGATTTTGTGGGGTCTGACGTGCATCATAACAATCATTTACAAGCTTTTAATGGCAAAGTTTTGCTCAAAGATTTGACACCTCTCAAAGCCGCTTTTGAGAATAATAGTGTGTTTTTATAAAAAAAAGGTTTACACCCAGTCTTTGGGTTTTTCTAAAACAGCAATCAAAACAGCTTCTTCGCTATTTGGCTCTGGCTGAAAATCATATACCCAGCGCACTCGTGGCGGCAGGCTCATCAAAATACTTTCTATTCTACCATTGGTTTTTAGTCCAAAAAGCGTGCCTTTGTCGTGTACCAAATTAAATTCGACATAGCGGCCACGGCGAATTTCTTGCCATGTTTTTTGCGCATCTGTATAAGGTAGGCTTTTTCGGTTGGCAACAATAGGCAAATAAGCTTCGAGAAAGCTATTGCCAACTTCTACAACAAAATCAAACCAATTTTGAAGCGAAAAATCGGGAGTCGCTTTGCAATAATCAAAAAATAATCCCCCAATACCACGAGATTCATTTCGATGTGCGTTCCAAAAATAGCGATCACACTGTGCTTTAAACTGATTATAAAAATCGGGATTGTGCTTATCACAAGCATTTTTGCAACTTTGATGAAAATGGATGGTGTCCTTTTCAAAAAAATAGTAGGGTGTCAAATCTTGGCCTCCGCCAAACCACTGCTCCATGATATTGCCACTTTTGTCATACATTTCAAAATACCTCCAATTGGCATGAACCGTTGGTATCATTGGGTTTGTTGGATGCAAAACCAAACTTAAGCCGCAGGCAAAAAAATCTACT
>JAYTNQ010000042.1:0-5574 GCA_043748255.1 Bacteroidota bacterium | reverse complement strand
AACATGGGCAAAGACAGGGATGCCAAATTGCAAACTGCGATTTCGTCTTTGGAGGTATATTCCATGATTTCGGTACACAAATTAGACGATCGAATAGTCCCCAAGTTTTTTTGGTTCGATTTTCGGTTTGCGGCATCTTTGTATAACATATACGGGGTGCCCGTTTCTATCTGCGATTCGAGAATTTTTTCCCAAAGTTCGTGTGCTTTGATGGTTTTGCGTCCTTTGCCACGGTTTTCGTAATCGGTATATAATTTTTCAAATTCTTCACCATAAACATCATACAGCCCTGGGCATTCGTTAGGGCACATCAGCGTCCAATGACTGTCTTCTTGCACTCTTTTCATAAACAGATCTGAAGTCCACATGGCAAAAAATAGGTCGCGGGCGCGCATTTCTTCTTTTCCTGTATTTTTTTTCAAATCCAAAAAGTCAAAAATATCGGCGTGCCAAGTTTCTATATAGATGGCAAAACTGCCTTTGCGTTTGCCTCCTCCTTGGTCAACATAGCGTGCGGTATCATTAAAAACCCGCAGCATGGGCACAATTCCATTTGAGGTTCCGTTTGTACCTCTAATATAAGAGCCGGTTGCACGAACGTTGTGAATAGAAAGCCCAATTCCGCCGGCAGATTGTGATATTTTGGCGGTTTGTTTCAGGGTGTCATAGATGCCGTCGATGCTGTCGTCTTGCATCGCCAACAAAAAACAACTTGACATTTGTGGTTTTGGTGTTCCCGCATTAAATAGTGTTGGTGTAGCGTGTGTAAAGAATTTTTTTGACATCAAATCATAGGTTTCCATCACAGATTTTAAATCATTTAGGTGGATTCCTACAGATACACGCATCAACATGTGTTGTGGGCGTTCGACAATTTTTCCATTAATTTTTAGTAAATAAGAACGTTCTAAGGTTTTAAAACCAAAATAATCATAATTGAAATCACGGGTGTAAATGATATGAGAGTTTAGAAACTCGGCATTTTCCATAATTACATGATACACCTCGTCTGACAATAAAGGTGCTTTTTGACCGTTTCGTGGGTTTACATAATGATACATATCATGCATGGTTTCAGAAAACGATTTGTTGGTATTGGAGTGCAAATTCGAGATGGCAATTCTGGCGGCTAATTGTGCATAATCTGGATGCGAAATGGTCATAGACGCCGCAGTTTCGGCAGCCAAATTATCAAGTTCAGAGGTAGAAACCCCGTCATACAAACCCTCGATAACTCGCATGGCAACTTTTACAGAGTCAACCAAATCGTTCAGCCCGTAGCACAATTTTTTGATTCTTTCGGTAATTTTATCAAACATTACCGGCTCTCTATGCCCATCTCTTTTTACTACATACATATTATTATCATTTATTTTGTTGCTTTTATTCTAAAGTTTTGCGGCAGCACAAATTATCAAAGTGCGATAGCTTAAAATCGTTATCCATTAAAAATCGGCATCGAATTTAATTTTATTTGCGCCAACTTCTGTATTCATTACGCCTGCTTTTTGATATTCGGCAACTCTTTTTTCGAAAAAATTGGTTTTGCCTTGAAGTGAAATCATGTCCATAAAATCAAAAGGATTGCTGGTGTTGTATTGCCTATCACAGCCCAATTCTACCAAAAGTCTGTCGGCTACAAACTCAAGATATTGTATCATAAGGCTAGCATTCATACCAATTAATGATACAGGCAAAGATTCGGTAATAAATTCTCGCTCGATAGTGAGTGCGTCAACAATAATTTCTGTGATACGGGCTTTTGGCACTTTGTTGAGTAAGTGGTGGTTGTGCAAATGAACCGCAAAATCACAATGTACGCCTTCGTCTCTTGATATTAATTCGTTTGAGAAAGTCAATCCTGGCATCAAACCTCTCTTTTTTAGCCAATAAATAGAACAAAATGCACCCGAAAAAAAGATGCCTTCTACGGCTGCAAATGCGATAAGCCTTTCGGCAAAAGAGTCTGAATCGATCCATTTCAATGCCCAATCTCCTTTCTTCTTGATAGCCGGAAAAACCTCCAAAGCATTGAATAATTGTGCTTTTTCGATTTCGTCTTTGACATAGGTATCTATCAAAAGCGAATAGGTTTCAGAGTGGATATTTTCCATCATAATCTGAAATCCGTAGAAAAATTTGGCTTCGGCATATTGTACTTCATTTACAAAATTTTCTGCCAAATTTTCATTTACAATTCCATCTGAGGCTGCAAAAAAAGCCAATATATGTTTGATAAAATATCTTTCGTCGGCGTTTAATTTATGGTTCCAATCTGTCAAATCTTGAGACAAATCTATCTCTTCTGCGGTCCAGAAACTGGCCTCCATTTTTTTATACCAATCCCAAATATCTTGGTGTTTGATTGGGAAAATTACGAATCGGTTTTTGTTTTCTTGTAAGATAGGTTCAATAAATGACATTTTTTTTGAAATTTGAATTTTTGTGGACTACAAAGATTGTGAATTCTTATGGTTTTTAAAAGCCAAACTTATCCACATTTGCCTTGAGTTTTTAACAAAATAAAAAAAACTGGCTTAATAGAAAGATTTTATAAAAACCTAATAAACAGGTATTTATAAATGATAAAAAAGCTAAACATCAGTAAAATAGGGGGTTTTGAAAATAAAAAAAATAAAAAACATACTTCGCGAAAATTATTTTTTCAAGTCGGCGGCAACTTTTTCAAGTTCAAAATACCAATCTTCACCAAAGCGGCGAATGAGTGCTTCTTTGACAAATTTATAAACCGGTATTTCTAATGATTTTCCCAAGGTACAGGCATCGTCACAAATATCCCATTTGTCATAATTGACTGCTGCAAACTCGGTATAATCTTTGACCCGAACTGGATATAGATGACAGGAAACGGGTTTTTTCCAACTAATTACACCTTGATTGTATGCTTGTTCGATACCGCAGAGGGCAGTTTTTTTGTCAAAAATAACATACGCACAATCTTTGTTTTCAATTAACGGCGTTTCAAGTTCGCCATCTGAACCAATTGTCCATGCACCTTGCGTCTTGATGGCTGCTATACCTTCTTTGCGCAAAAATGGTTTTATTTTTGGATAAATTTCGTCCAAAATTTTGGTTTCCTCGATACTCAAGGGAGCGCCGGCATCACCATCAACGCAGCAAGCACCTTTGCAGGCAGAAAGATTGCAGACAAAATCTTTTTCGAGAATATCTTCAGAAACGATTGTTTTGCCGAGTTGAAACATAGCAGGTGGTGAAATTTGGGTTCAAAATTAAGTCGTTTTGCAATAAATTATTATTCTAAAACACAGTAATCTCCTATGCTGATTGCGGTAAAATTACCGTCAAAATGGGCATGACTTCCAATCATAGCATTGTCTAAAACAGCATTTTTTATATGTGAATTGTGTTGAATCAAGCTGTTTTGTATCGTGCTATTGGTGATGTGGGTTCCATTTCCCAAAGAAACAAAAGGGCCAACGGTCGCATCAATCAAAACAACATCGTCTGCAATAAAGCAAGGTGGAATGATGGTAGCGTTTATTAATTTTATATTTTTGGAAATCAAATTTTTGCCGTCCTTTTCTAAAAAACCAAGCAAGCGTGAATTGGTTTCTACCGTGACATTTTTGTTTCCACAATCCATCCATTCCTCTACTTTTCCGGGCACAAAGTTAAGACCGCTTTGTTTCATGTTTTCTAATGCGTCTGTAAGTTGGTATTCACCTCCTTTTTCTATATTATTATCTAACAAATATTGCAATTCTGATCGAAGTTTTTCGCCAGATTTAAAATAATAGATTCCAATGATTGCCAAATCAGAAACAAACGTTGATGGCTTTTCTACAAAATCTATAATTTGATTTTTTTCATTGAGTTGTACCACGCCAAAGGCACTTGGGTCTGCCACTTGTTTGACCCAAATCACACTGTCTGCATCTTTGTCTAATGCAAAATCTGCTCTAAACAAGGTGTCTGCATAGGCAACAACTATTGGGCCAGACATTGATTCTTTGGCGCACAAAATGGCGTGTGCTGTCCCTAATGCTTCATTTTGATAATATATTGTTCCTTTTGCCCCTAATTTTTCGGCTATCGCAACAAGTTCATTTTCAACAGTTTTTCCAAAATCTGGATGAATAATAAAAGCGATTTCATCTATTTTTTGATTGATTACATCGGCAATATCTTCAACCAATCGATGCACAATTGGTTTTCCGGCTATTGGAATTAATGGTTTTGGAACGGTGAGCGTATGTGGGCGAAGGCGTGAACCGCGACCAGCCATTGGAACAATTATTTTCATAATAGATAATGGGTATTATTATTAATTTCTTTTTTGAAATATTTGAATTTGAAAAAAAAGCCTCTCATTTCTGAAAGGCTTTGCTATTAATGATGCAATTCTTCTTCGCCATCTTTTAGCGGAATATGTTGCGGTACAAAATCTTCGTCATGACCTGGTTTGCTATAATCATAAGGCCATCTGTGCACGTGTGGAATGTCTCCTTCCCAGTTTCCATGTATATGTTTTATTGGTGCAGTCCATTCTAATGTATTAGATCGCCATGGGTTTTGAACGGTTTTTTGACCATAAAAAATACTGCTAAAAAAATTGTACAAAAACACCAATTGGAAAGCACCACCAATCAAGGCAAAAGTAGTAATCAAAACATTCACGTTTTGTAAATCGTCAAATAACGGAAAATTTGTGTTTGTATAATATCTCCGAGGAAGTCCGGCCATTCCAATAAAGTGCATCGGGAAGAAAACACCATAAGCACAAATTGCAGTTACCCAAAAGTGAATATATCCCATATTCTTGTTCAACATTCTGCCGAACATTTTTGGAAACCAGTGATAAATTCCGGCAAACATGCCATATAATGCAGAAATTCCCATTACCAAGTGAAAGTGTGCCACTACAAAATAGGTGTCGTGAACGTTGATGTCCAAGGTGCTATCGCCCAAAATAATTCCGGTCAAACCTCCTGTTATGAAGGTAGAAACCAATCCAATAGAAAATAGCATTGCGGGGTTTAATTGCAAATTACCTTTCCATAAAGTGGTAATATAATTAAACGCTTTTACTGCAGAAGGAATCGCAATTAACAAGGTTGTGAATGTAAATACTGAACCCAAAAATGGATTCATCCCAGAGATAAACATGTGGTGACCCCAAACGATTGTTGAAAGAAAGGCAATTGCCAAAATTGACATTACCATGGCTCTATAACCGAAAATTGGTTTTCGTGAGTTTGTGGCAATAACTTCAGATGTTATTCCGAGTGCAGGTAGCAACACGATATATACTTCAGGATGTCCTAAAAACCAAAAAAGATGTTCAAACAAAACTGGTGAACCGCCTTGATAATGCAATACTTCGCCAGCAATATAGATATCAGACAAGAAAAAAGAAGTGCCAAAGCTTCTATCCATAATCAGTAATAGTGCGGCAGACAAAAGCACAGGAAACGAAATTATACCAATAACTGCAGTGATAAAAAACGCCCAAATTGTTAGTGGAAGACGCATCATTGTCATACCTTTTGTGCGAAGATTGATTACGGTTACTACATAATTAAGGGATCCCAT
>JAYTNQ010000041.1:0-5600 GCA_043748255.1 Bacteroidota bacterium | reverse complement strand
AACTTTGGGAGCCAAATGACAAGGCATTTTTGTGATTTGAGAAAAAGATGAAAATCTTTAGGCGTATATTAGAACTGCAGGAAAATTTCAAAAAACATATTGAATGTAGTTGACGATTCAAGTCAAAAATACAACTTTCGTCTATCAAGTTTTGAAAATCGACAAATGTTAATTTTTTGAAATAGAAAAATTTACTACATACAAAAAAACCGCAACGTCTTATTTATTAAGATGTTGCGGTTTGTGGTCCCACTTGGAATCGAACCAAGCACCTACTGATTATGAGTCAGTTGCTCTAACCGAATGAGCTATAGGACCTATTTTGAGAGTGCAATATTAGTAATTTTTTTTGTGAGTTGCAAGTTTTTTTTATAGAAAACATCAAGTATAGGTACTCCAATTGATTTTGGTTTTTTTATTTAAAAAAATATTTCAAGCCAAAATCAAACCCTAAACTTCCAAAAGGATAATCTGTTTTTAGCACTTTGTGTGGTTTTGTCAAATCTTGATTGTCCAAGCTATTGATTTCATTAACGTAGTCAAAGTTAATAAAATTAGAATCCAATACGCCAACATATTCTTGATTGTCGATTGTATATTTTGAATAACTTCCTTTGCTTGGCGAATAGGATAGATTGTTAGCATTTACTTCTACAAAAACCTGCCATTTTTTGTTGATCTGATGCAAGATCCCTACTGCGCTATGTATTCCAAATGCAAATCCGTCACACATCCTGAAGGAGGTTTCATAATGTTTGAAACTTCCGTCAGAAAACGGAACCAACATATCATTATCTAATTTTATGGTTCCAAAACCAAAGATTGGTCCAAATTTCAGATAAGGATTTATTTTTTGATATCCCGCCGAAACTACAAAAGTAGGTTCAAATGAAATCATCTTTGCTTGAAATTCATAATTGGATGTAGCTCCAAAAATGTCGTTAAAATGGGCATTGATTTTGTCTGAAATATGTGCTTTGGTAGCCAATTCTATACTTATGTTTTTAGAAAAAGTATAACCTACAACCGTATTAATATCAAATCCAGCACCAAAAGAAGCAGAAATTGCTTTTGACGCTGTAACGCCTGTGTTTGTATTTGATTCAAAATTATAAATAGTAGAACCGCCTTCAATATTTGAAATACCTTGTTTGCTCATTCCAAATTTATAGCCGCTGCCGATGCTTACATACCACTTTTGGGCAAAAAGAGTGCTATAAGTGCTCAAAAACATCATAATAAAAAACAGTTTTTTGGTTTTAAATCGTTTCATTTTTATTTGTTTAAAAGATGATAAATTACACTCTTAGCTATAGATTTCCAATAATTTTGTCTTTTGGATATCGCACCTTATAGCTGATTCTAATTTTTTGGGTTTCGTTGGGTTTGAGGTTCAAATTCCAGGTCAAAATACCACTTTCTAAATTGTTTGTGGCACCACTACTTTCAAGCAATTCGATTTCAATTTCTTTGTCTGGACTTAGTGGATATTGGTCTTTTAGTAACAAATCTACGGCTTCTTTTTTGTTGTTTCGAACGGTAATGTCAAACGTAAATGTTTGTTCTTTTTTTGAAGACAAAAATTTGGTTCCAGATTTATCGACTACTTTTTCGCGTTTGATACTTATTTTTTTGTCACGACCCATACTTAAGCTCAAAGTATCTGTTGTTTGATTTGGGTTGATAAAAGTTTTGCCTACATATAGGCCTTCAAAAATGATATTGGCCTCGCCCTGAAGCAAATTATATTTGGAATAATCATTTATTTCTGCCAACAAAAACGCTTCTTTTTCGATGCGTGGGGCTGCATAATATTTGTAATGAGCCGGAAGTTGAATTTCTTTGAGTGCCACCGCATGCTCTTTGCCGTTTGACAAAATATCGTAGGGAATGTCTATATCAAACGAAATATTGAGTTGGTTTTCTTGAATGTTTGTAAAATCTGACACGGTGCTTACTTTGTCGTCTGCCATGGCTTCGGCGGTTATTACTTGTACTCCGGCAGCCCTGCCCTGAATTTGGTTTTTCATTAGTGCTTGATTGCTGTATCCGTAAGCGACATTTTGTTGATAATTGAGCCACCAAGCGTTCAAAATTGGGGCTTGATTGTCTTGGTTTGGGTTGCCGCTTGATAGGGTTAGTTTGACTTTTTTCCAATCTATTCCGCTGGTTTGGGTTACTTTGGCTTTATAGATCATATTTATTGGGTCGGCAATCGAGTTGGCTCGAAGGTCATAAAAGGGTTGCCAATTGGCGGTTGGTGTTATATAGTTGAGGTTCAAATCGACTATGGCGGCTTCGCTGTTCATGACTTGTATAATGAGTTTTCCTTTAGAGGCTTTGTCGTCATCGGTGGTATTGGTTTCGAGTTTTGCTTTGAGATTGGCCAATTGGAGTTGTAGCTTTTTTGCTTTATCGTCGAGAGCGTCATAATTGTTGCTAATTTCGGTTCGTTTTGGACGATAATATTCGACCATTTTCATTAATTCGGTTACGTTTAGACCTACATTTAGCCCAGAAACTTGTTGATTTTTGTCTAAAAGTTCTAATAATTTGGTTTCTGAATCGCGTGCATTTTCGGTTTTTTGAATGTCCTTTTCAACAATTTTGATGCTGTCGCGCACTTTTTTTAGTTCTGGATTAGATAAATCTACTTCAAATTCGCTCATATAATTGTCTGAAAACTGTACAGATAAAACGGTGACATTTGCGGGTGCGCCAACTTGTATCGTATTCTCGTTTAGATAATTGGCTACATTTTTTACTACAATTTCGCTGGTGCCTTTTGGCAGATTGACGTTTGTAGTTTGCATGATTTCGGCCGAATTAAAATATACGGTTACGGCTTTTACTTTGGCGGTTGTAAAAATGGGTTTCTGTGCAAAAACCGAAAGGGAGGTTAACAAACAAAACAGTATTTTTTTCATTGTAATAGGTTTGAGAGATTTTAAAAATCAAATATCGTGAAATTGTGTGAATAACAATGGTTTTTTATTTTTTTTAAAATTTTGATTTTTGAATTATTAAAACGGTTTATTGAAAACTAATTTTTTAGCCAATAGAGAATCATCTTGCAGCGGCTTGCGTGAGGGCAAAGGCGGAGCTCCTTTTTTTGGGCGTTTTTCAGCCCAAAAAAAGAGCGGGAGCCGGAGACCGACCCGTAGGGGCACGCCCAAAAAAAGAGATTGATTTTTGGGGTTTTGGGAGGGCAACCGAGTGCTTGGAGAAGGATTTTTGTTGGAATAGCAAAAAAAATCAAAAAAACTATTGGTATATCAAATAAAACACTACTTTTATGCCAAATTTGAAAAATAATTGTGACTATTGGTAGCGGATTTTAGTAGCGTATGAAGTATCCTTATATTATTATAGATGATGACAAAGACAGTCTGGAGTTGCTGAAAAGCGATCTTGACCAGTTTTCTAATTATTTTTTGATAGGTACTGCAGATAATTATGACGATGCAATCAATCTGGTTTTGGAGTATAGTCCGAAAATTGTTTTTATCGAGGTGGATCCATCAAATAGCCAAAGCAATTTGAATATTGGTTTTATCAATGAGCTTTTTAGATACGTCAAGACGATGCCACGGATTGTAATTTATAGCAAATCCAAGGACAACGCTTATATGGCTATCAAAAATGAGATTTTTGATTATTTGTTAAAGCCGTCAAATATGCACGAGGTTCGTAAAACGATTCTCAAATTTGAGCGCAATGTGGTTGACAAACCATCGTCATTGTGTATCAAATCGCATGGCGACTACAGATTTATCGACAACGAAACCGTTGTGTTTATGCAGGCCGATAGCAATACTACCGATTTGACATTGAATACTGGCGAGGTTGTTACGGCATTCAAATCATTGAAACATTTTGAAAATTCGTTGCCTCCAGAGTTTGTGAGAATCCACAACAGTTTTATTGTAAACATCAATTATGTGGCGCGTATTCATCTTGGTGGCAATTTGTGCTTTTTGAAAAACAACAAAAAACAACTTCCATTTTCTAAATCTTACAAACGCAATGTAGATATGATGATTGGTTTGATCACTACTATCGACGACGCTGATTATTAGAAATCCATTACCATTTTTTTGTCCTATATATATAGGATAATATTTCAGTCCAAAAAACCTCCTGCTTTTCTTGTGCTTTATAGGCAATCTTGTGCGCAAATATTGCTGCCACAGCGGCTTTTATTAGTCTTTATGGTAGTGTCTTGCCAAAAACTTATGCTTTTTTGGGTTGTGTTGAGGTGACATTTGGAGTGCTTTTTTGAGAATCCAGCTATTTTTGAAATTTTGAAATTACTAATTTCTCCATCTACACTCAAAACAAGGTCATTCACACCCAAACGATGACTATTGGCATAATGCGGCTTTAATAATTATATTTTCTTAAACAGTTTGGATAGTTTTACAGTATCAAAATGAAATAATTCACGTAGATATTAACCAAACCAACAACAAACCAACTAAAATTTAAGATTATGAAAAATTTATTTACCTCAGTAGCATTAGTAGCAACAGCCCTTGTTTGCATAGCCAACATGAACACAACAGTAACCAAAAAAGCCAAATCTGAAAGACTAACAGCGTCTGTACAGGCAACAAAAGGCGGAGCTTTGGTTGCAGGTTTTACAAAAAAATTAGATTTTTAGAAATAAAAATTCCAATATAAAAAAATCCCGCTTTTTAAAGTGGGATTTTTTTATTTGAATAATTTGTTTATATTTGGCTCAAAATAAACGAATTTTGAAACAAAAGTACATTTTATACCTACTATTTTTGTATTTTATAGTTTGTGCCTGCACTTTCAATAAAGAGCAGCAGGGCAATGATGGAAAACTCATTTCGAATTTGCTTAACAAAGCAAACAATGAACACATTGACTCTAAAAGCAGATTAATATTTACCCAAAAAGCATTATCAAAGCTGTTACTTCAACCAAATGATACCGCAACGAGACATAAACTGTTTTTAGTATCTTTCCGATTTTATAATTTAAACGATCTTGAAAATTATAAAAAAGTAACCAGGATTATTATAAAAAAAACACAAAAAGCCAAAGACGACAAATTTGCGGCACTTGCTTTGAGCAATATGGGCGATTATTTTGCCCGAAAATTTGTAACCGATAGTGCCTATTATTTTTATTTCAAATCACAAAAAATTTATACCAAACTCAAAGACAAACAAAGTATTGCCAAATGTTTGCTCAATAAGGCCATACTGCAATTTAACGAAAAAGATTTTGTAGGCAGCGAAAAATCCTGTTTTGACGCCCTGCGCAACCTACGTAATATAGAAAATGACGAACTAAAATTTGAAGCAAACAATGTTTTGGGTGTTATTTATACCGAGCTAATTGAGTTTGACAAAGCTTTAGAATACCACAATGAAGCTAATAAAATTGTTTTAAAAAACAAACTGCCATTAGAACTTCAATACCAATCGACATCTCTAAACAATATAGGGATGGTGTATCAAAATCAAAATCAAGATGCGAAAGCTGGAGCTTTTTTTCGACAAGCAATGCAGGCAAAAAACTTGCATCGTGACAACCCTTTCCTATTTGCGGCCCTGTTAGACAACGAA
>JAYTNQ010000040.1:0-5608 GCA_043748255.1 Bacteroidota bacterium | reverse complement strand
ATTTTTTCTTTTAAACGTGATTTTCAAATATGGTTTCTGCCAACTAGTAAATACACGAAAGCTCTTGCGTTTTTAACATTTTTTTATGTTGATTGCACTTTCAAATACTTATCAAAAATAGTATTATTTTTTTAGATACAAGCAATTCTTGATTTTTTTTAAAATCATCTTTTTTGTTTAGCTTGTTTACTAGTTGGTCTTAGTGGTCTTTGTATTGTATCTACTAATTTACTGCTAAGGTGTGTGTAGATAGTTGTGGTTTTACAACTACTATGTCCTAAAAGTTCCTGTATATATCTCAAATCGGTTCCGTTTTCTAATAAATGTGTAGCAAAACTATGAAGCAGTCTATGAAAACGAACTACTTTGTTTGGGCAACCATTTGCGGTTGACAATTATCATCCAACAAATAACGTCTTGAAAACACAAAAAGTCTGTAATCGCCCCGATGTAGCGGCATCCTTTTTTTGGTTTTTGAAAAAAACCAAAAAAAGATATAGCGTGCAGCGGGACGGGTTGTGTGTGGTAGGGGAGGTGTGCGCCAAAAAATACGTATTTCTGCGTATAGGTTCAAATCTTCAATTCCAATTACTTTGTATGAAATATTAATAAAACCAAAAACCATGAAAAAAATTATTTTAGTTGTATTGGCATTAATTGTTGCTACAAACAGCTTTTCGCAAAAAGCAAACGACTGGACAAAAAATTTTGATGCCAAAATAAAATGGTACAAAATCACCGATGCCGGCATATTGGTAATATGCACCAAAGAAGCACTTTATGGCATTAATCCAACAGACGGCAATCAAATCTGGAAAGACGAAGATGTAGAAAACATCAAAGAAGATGAAGTTAGAGTTGTAGAAAACACGCCTTATATAGCAGTTTTTAAACAAGGATTTATCAAAAATTCTTTGAAATACATAGATGTAGTCACTGGAAAAGTAGTGGCAAACTCCAAAGATTATATCAGCGCAATTATGAGAGAAAACTATATTGCCAAAACCAATTCGTTGCTATTTCAAGGACTAAACACTAAAGGAAAAATGGCGTTGGTAAAATTCAACTTGACAGACGGTACCAAAATGTGGGAACAAACCGAGATCGCAAACAGCTATACCGATGAAATTGTTTCAGACGCATTCGAGACAGATTCAGGGCTATTTATTGCAACCACCAAAGCCATTTTCAAACTCAACTCGACCACCGGACAGCTATTGAACACTATTGAAATAAAAAGCAGTGCCACCTACAAAGACGAAAAAGAACCCAGAATGAGTGCCATGAACCGTCGTAGTGCCGACTTTTTTCAGCACGATAATACCGATGTGATTTATTATTGGAACACCACCATATTGACTGCTCTTAATGTGGCTTCAGGACAAGAAGTTTGGTCAAAAATCGAGCTTCGTGGTGCGGTTTCCAAAATTATTTTTGATAGTAGGGGCATGCTTCTCACTACAAGCGGCAAAGGCGGCAAAGGAGAACTTTTGTGTATCAATCTAAAAACAGGAAGTCAAATCTGGGAAAGCGACGTGAATCTAAAAGGAAACGTAGTTTCTTTCAAAATGTCTGGAAACAAATTGATGCTCGCCACAGAATTTGATTCAAACAACTATATAAGTGTCATCAACCTTGATCAAGGCAAAACCCTTACAAAAAAACCTTTGGGTATAGACGGCGACATTCGAGATATGCAACTTGTACCTCAAGGTTTATATTATCGTGCCGCAAACCAAATCAATATTGTAGATATGGAAACGGGAAAAAATCTTTGGAAAAAAGGTGGGCTCGAAGTAGAAAACAGTATTGGCGACAACAAAGACAACAAAGAAGGCTATGTGTTTGCCGATAAAAAAATTCAAAAAGTAAATTTTGAAACCGGCGAAGTAAAAATTTGGATCGAGGACATCAAATTTGAAGGCAAAGAAACCCCAACCTCGCTGCAAGTGCGCGACAATGGTGTGCTACTCACTTCAGATCAAAATGCAACATTATTTGGATTTGATGGCAAACAAATTTGGCACACCTATGAACCTGCACCAAAGAGAACCTTGACCGGAAACATATTGAGCGGTTTGGGCGGTTTGGCATCTGCAACAGTTGCTGTGGCAGGAGCCGTAAACTCGGCACAAATGAGCTATTCCAAGGGATATTATGGTACAACGGCTTATGACAGTAGCATAAAAAGTTCCAATGATGTGGCGGCTGGATTTGCTAATGCCGCCGGAAGCAGTTTTGGTGCTATTGGCAAACGTTTTAAAGCCACCAAAGAAGCCAACGATTGTATGTCGATGTTGGCCAAAATTGGTGCAACAAACGAAGCTAAAGATGCTGGTATCAAGCTTATTGATAAAAATACTGGGATTATTATTAGAAGTATTTTGCTTGGTGCCAAAAAAGACCTTGACTACAAACTTGACGGTCTCGGAAAAATGATATTTTTCAAAGCCGATGACAACGAATTAAAAGGATTTGGGTTTTAATAAAACTTCATAAAATACGTATTTCTGCGTATTTTGGAGGTTTTAAAACTTCATATATTTGTAGCATAAAAACCAGTAAGCCAAAAAGGGGAAAATAGAGTAGGCAATTTTAAAAAAATGTATAATGAAAAATTTTAAACAACTCCTTATTTTGATTGCTTTTGTAGCAATTTTATTTTCGAGCTGCAGCAAGGATGAGGCTGTTCCTGCTGCAACACCTTTTGTACCGGCATTTACTTCGGCAAATTTGAACACAAAAATACCCACAAGTTTGGCCACAAAATCGCCTCAAACTGCTGAACAGGTTAATTCGATGGTATCGATGATGTCATTGGTAGAAGCACTTCAAACCAGCAAACCGGCTGGCAGAACAAATGGCAGAGACTCTTGGACGTCTGGAGAGTTTACGATCAACTATACGGGTAGTGATAGTGCTACGCAGCATTTGTATTCTTATTCGATTACGCGAGGATCGGTGACATATTATACCATTAATGGTTGGGAAAACATCAGTGGAAGTGCCGGTCATTGGGTTTTAGAAATGTCTGCTGCTGCAACTTCAGATATTGCAGTTAGTGTTGATTTTGATTGGACAAAGAATGCAACAAACGACTTTAACCTTGATATGTTGATTGTTTCAGGAACCGAAAACGGACATATAGTTGCCAATATCAACCATGACAATTCAGGTGATATAGCGGGATATATGGGCACAACTTTATCGTTCAAATCGGTTTGGACCGCAACAGGGTCTGGTCAATATACAGATTATTCAACAACACCTCCTACGATAACGGTGTATTAATTTGGTGTCAACTGAAACCACAATCGTATGGAAAGTATCTGATTGTGGTTTTTTTTAAAGTTTTTCTGAAATTTGTAGTTGAACCCTAAAAAATCAAAAATGATTTATTTTTTAATATTTTTAATCGGAATTTTATTTGTAGCCATTTTTGGACTTGTAATCAATTATAGCAGTTGCAAATTTGAATTTAAAAACAAAATTGATTTGCTCGAAAAACTGATTTTTGAACTCAATCATAATCTTGAAAAACAAAATCAAAAAATAAAACTATCAGAAGATATCAAACAAAGACTTCGAGAATCAAACCTGGTTTTGAGCCAAAACATCCTTGATTTGAATCTCAATATGTTTGAAGAAATGTATCCTAAAAAAGTTTCTTAAAAAAAATCATTTAGTTTGAATATATTTACTAAATTTATTAAAAATATGATTTTGAAGAAGCAAATTTATTTATTGTTGACTCTGATGTTCATGTTGTTCTTTTTTTGTACAAAAAAGAAAGACAATCAAGCTCCAATTACAAAAAATCAACAAAAAATAATTTTAAATTTCAACAAAATTCAGCATTTTCTTAAAACAAATATTGATTCAATCCAAACTGTTTTTTTAGATTTGGAATCAATATCTGAAAACGAGCCACCTTCTTTCCGAGCAATGAATCAGATTGGTTTGGCGGTTTTTTATGCTAATAAATCACAAGGGGAATTGGCATTAAAACATTATCAAAAAGTTTTATTTTTGCTTAAAGCCAATGAAGTCGATAGTCTTTCGGCAAGAGCTTTTTCTGGAATTGGGAATTATTATAAAAATACGGGTGATTTTGAAAAATCATTCCAATATCTTTTCAAGGCCCTAAAGATTTTTGAAAAAAACAATAATAAAACGGGAATTGCACTTACTAACAATAATATAGCGCAAGTTTATACCCAAAAAAACGATCTAATAGAAGCCAAAAAACATCTTTTGATTGCGTTAAAATTATTAGAAAATGACAAATCCAATTTTGCATTTCTCTCCTCCTCACATTCATTGGCCAATCTGTATGGAATGTCTGGAGATTTTAAAAATGCACTAAAAATTGACAATCAATGTTTGAAAATAACTCAAAACGACAATGCAACCATATTAGAAGTACAATTTTTGGACAATAAAGCCAACTGTTTTTTGTATTCAAATCAATTGGATAGTGCACAGTTTTATTTCAAAAAATGTTTAGAAAAAGACTTGATTATAGGCAATCAAAGAAACATTGCAGATTCTTACAACAACTTGGCAGAATTTTATAGACAAAAAAAAGACTATACTGAGGCTGAAATTCAAATATCGAAGAGTATAAAACTTTTAAAATCAATAAATTACACTTCAAATTTGTTGAAAGCATATCAAACTCAAAAAGATATTTTTGAAAGCCAGCAAAAATTTGAATCGGCATTTGAGTCTCAAAAAAATTATCTTGAAGTTTATAAAAAATTGATGAATGACAAGCAAGAAGCTGCAACATCTGAATTTAAAGTTGTGTATGACACCGCCAAAAAAGAAAAACTTTTGCTTCAAAAAAACATTGAAGCCAAGCAAAAAAACACTACCATACTGATATTGGTTATTTTGGCGATTTTTATAGGAGTATTGGGCATTCTTTTTTATAGACAACAAAGACTCAAAATTCGCCAACAAAAACAGGAATACAAACTAAAAAAAGCGATTGCGCAGATAGAAACTCAAAATAAATTACATGAGCAGCGGCTTAATATTTCGCGGGATTTGCATGATAATATTGGGTCACAACTTACTTTTATTATTTCGTCTGTAGATAATATCAAATATGGTTTTGAGATCAATAATCCAAAATTAGATTTCAAATTAAGCTCGATCAGTGATTTTGCAAAAAGCACTATTTTGGAACTTCGAGATACAATTTGGGCGATGAACAACAACGAAATCACGTTTGAAGATCTGAAATCACGTATTTTTAATTTTATCGAAAAAGCAAAAATGGCTACCGAAAACATCGAATTTAGGTTTGAAGTTGACGAAAATTTGAATCTCAAAAAATTTAGCTCTATCGAGGGAATGAATATTTATAGAACTATTCAAGAAGCGATTAACAACAGCATCAAATATGCAAATGCGAGCCAGATTGAGGTCAAAGTACAGCTTTTGGACGACAATATCGATATGATTGTGCAGGATAACGGAAGCGGTTTTGACCCAAATTCTATAGAAAACGGCAACGGCATCATCAATATGCGCAAGCGAATGGAAGAAATTGGCGGAAAATTTGCATTGTTTTCATCAACAAATGGTACTATAATTCAAA
>JAYTNQ010000039.1:0-14140 GCA_043748255.1 Bacteroidota bacterium | reverse complement strand
CCATTTTTTACCCTAAAAATCACTTCGATGCCTCGAAAAGGGTTGTAATGAGAATCAAAAATCAAGGCTTGTAGCGGCTCGTCAATATTGCCTTTTGGGGGTGGTATTCTTTCGATAATAGCGGCCAAAATATTTTCGACACCAAAACCTGTTTTTCCTGATGCGTGAATAATTTCGTCTAATTTGCAACCTAATAAATCAACAATATCGTCGCTAACTTCTTCGGGATTTGCACTTGGCAAATCTACTTTATTAAGAACGGGTATAATTTCCAAATCATTTTCGAGAGCCAAATACAAATTAGAAATCGTTTGTGCCTGAATGCTTTGTGCGGCATCAACAATCAAAAGCGCTCCTTCGCAAGCAGCAATTGATCGAGAAACTTCGTAAGAAAAATCTACGTGACCTGGCGTATCAATCAAATTCAAAATATAATCTTCGCCTTTGTATCGGTATTCCATTTGAATAGCGTGGCTTTTTATAGTAATGCCGCGCTCGCGCTCAAGATCCATATTGTCAAGAAGTTGTGCTTTCTCTTCGCGTGCGGTCACGGTTTGTGTAGCGCCCAAAAGTCGATCTGCTAATGTGCTTTTGCCATGGTCAATGTGTGCAATAATGCAAAAATTCCTGATATGTTTCATGCTTCGGATTGAAATAAGCTGCAAATATAGTCAATCTTTCGATTGCAAATCAAGGATAAACGATTCTTGAGTTGATAAATGTTAAAAACGAATAAATTATGATTTCAATTGAAGTCTGATTTATTTACTTTTCAAACTTCAAAAAAACATCAAAATGAATTTAAAATTTAATAATTTTTGCTAAAATATGCGGTATTCAAAAAATATTTTCCAATTGGATACGATTAATAATATAGAAACTTATAAAACAATTAAACGCACTCGTTTTCTGTTTAAAACAATTTCAGTATCAATTTTAAACACTAATGTACTGCAATCAAGTTAAAAAAACTAAAACGAAAATTGTATTTTTTTGATAATTTGTGGCACTTCAGTAACTTGAAAATCAAGCGATACCATTTTTTGATTTCCGTTGCTTATGATTTCTAAATTTCCTTTTTTGATTTTATAATAGCCTGTTTGTCCTTTGCAGTAGCAAAAACGACCAAAAAGCATTTTTGATTGTTGCAAGTCATTGTCTTCCAAATCAATATCAGCAGGATTGTGGTCAAATTCCATGACTATTTCTTCGCGATAACCACCGTCTTGAACACCTTTTGTTTCGTTTTTGTTAAAGACATATACCACAACATTTTTGGTCATACTATCTTGTAATTCATAGTAGGTTCGTCCAAATTCATCTGTTTTTTGTTCGATACTTTTGTTTTTTAGGAGTTCATATTTTGAACTTCCATTATCTGGTGTAAAGCCTACATTTTTGATCTCGTTTTCGGTCATACTGCGGATTGTTTTTTTAGAACAGTTTGATAATAAAGGAATTATCATCAATAAAAATAAATATTTCATGTTTTTTAATTTTAATTATTTGCCATTATAGGCATTCATTGTGTTTGCCAAACCGTCTGTTGCAAACGTTTTAATAATTTCAGACGCCAATTGTAATCGTTCTGAAAGTTTTGCGGTTTCGAGCTCGCTCCAATTTCCAAGCACATAATTAATTTGTTGCCCTTTTTTGAACTCGTCGCTAATACCAAACCGAAATCGGGCATATTCGGTAGTATTTAGCATCAAATTGATATTTTTGAGACCGTTATGACCACCGTCACTTCCTTTTGCTTTGATGCGGATTGCTCCAAAAGTCAAATTCAAATCGTCTGCTACTACCAAAATATTTTCTATAGAAATATTTTCTTTTTGCATCCAAAAATGAACTGATTTGCCGCTCAAATTCATATAAGTATTGGGTTTCAGCAGCAAAAGCTGATTGCCTTTTATAGTTAGTTTTGCCAAACTTCCTAATTTTACGGTGTCAAATGAAAGTGATTCTTGATTTGCCAAAAAATCCAATACCTTGAACCCAATATTGTGACGCGTGTCGGCATATTCGGCGCCAATATTACCCAATCCAACAATCAAATATTTTTTCATACATGGAGCTTCTTGGTTTTTTGAATCCAAAAAAATTTTGTTTATCCAATTTAACATGCTGCAAAATTAACTTAAAATTCTATTTTCTAAAAGTCAATTAACATAAAAATAGCATATTATGAAAAATTATAAAAAAAAATCATCGAGATTTTAAGTCTTTTTTGTTGTTTTAAAAATTCATAATTCGAGATTAAAATTATGGTTTCAAACATTTTTTATAAATCGAAACCCAAATTCACGCCCAACTTTGTAGCAATAATTTTGGTAATGCGTTGTTTGAGTTCGGGTATTTTGATGCTTTCGATTACCGCATTAGAAAAAGCATACATCAACAATGCTTTGGCTTCTTTTTCTGGGATGCCACGCGCTTGCATATAAAAAAGTGCTGTTTCGTCAAGCTGACCAATTGTGCAGCCGTGTGAACATTTTACATCGTCTGCAAAAATTTCTAACTGCGGTTTTGCGTTAATTGTGGCTTTTTCGCTCAACAAAATATTGTTGCTTTTCTGAAAAGCATTGGTTTTTTGGGCTTCTTTTTCTACAAATATTTTCCCGTTAAAAACCCCTGTTGCTCGGTCTGAAAAGATGCCTTTATAATCCTGATGACTTTCGCAATTAGGTTGTGCGTGATTCACAAGTGTATAATGGTCAACGTGTTGACTTTCTCCAATAATGGTAATACCGTTCAAATAACTCACGATATGTTCGCCAAAATGATAAAAATTAAGGTTGTTCCGCACCAAGTTTCCACCAAATGAAAAAGTGTTTATCGCGACGCTACTTGACCGCTGTTGCGACACAAATGTATTGTCTATAAGATTGGCAAAATGGTTGTCGTTTTGAATTTTATAATATTCTACAACGGCATCTTTTTCGGCAAAAATTTCGGTAACGCTATTGGTTAAAACCTGATTTTGCACCAAACTTTGATGACGTTCAATGATTTGAACCTGCGCATTTTGTCCAACAATGACTAAGTTTCTGGGCTGAACCAGTAATTTTTCGTCAGATCCTGTCGAAAAAAACATCATTTCGATTGGCTTTTCTGCAACGGTGTTTTTAGGGATATTTACAAACGCACCTTCATTGGCAAAAGCCGTGTTTAGCGATGTCAAACTTTCGGTTTTACTGGCTATTTGATTAAAATATTCTGAAACAACCGATTCGTATTTTGGTTTAGACAAGGCTGCTGAAAGCAAGCAAACATCGATTCCGTCATGGGTAGTAGAGGATAAAAATGAACTAAAAACACCATCTATAAAAACAAGTTTGTAGGTGTCAACTTCATGCAAAAAATATTTTTTGATATCGGCAATTTCTATTGATTTTTCACCTTTCGGAAATACTGAAAAATCATTTTTCAAAATAGATTTCAAAGAAGTGTATTTCCAAGCTTCTTCTTTTTTGGTAGGAAAACCTTTGTTTTCAAAATTTTTTATGGCCAAAATCCGTTGGTTGTGCAACTCTGCATGAACATCAACTTTGGCTTCAAAAGCCATAAACGACGCTACTAAATTTTCTTTTAAATCCATATTTTGTTTTGCTTTTTTATAAAAAAATAAAAAAACGTTTGTTTTTAAAGTCTGTTTTAATGATGCTTTTACAAAAAAGCCAATTTTTCTGCAAATATAATTGTTTTCAAATTTAATTGCGTTTTTTTCTTATGAAAGATTAAAAAACCAGAGTTGTTTTTGTATAAATAATTATGTTTTTAGCAACAATTTTCTTCATTGAGATTTTTTTTTAAATTTTGTATGCAAAAAAAATGCAAATAATGAAATTTTTGACTATTTTTGATAACTATTATTTTTTAAAAATTCATTTTATGAAAAAATCTTTATTCTTTTTACTTTTGTGTTCAAGTTTTGTATTTGCCCAAAACAAATCAATTTGGCAATCAACTACAATTCAAACTGGCGGTGCAATTTTTGAAAACAAACAACAATTGACAAATCCGACTTTATTTAGCTTGGACATTACAGCCTTGAAATCAAAATTAGCAGCGGTTGGGCTTCGAAACGAATTGTCAAACCAACAAAAAGCAGTTGTCGCTTTTCCAAACGAAAATGGTGTTTTAGAACGGTTTTCGGTACTTGAAATGTTGAATATGGATCCTGCTTTGGCGGCTAAATTTCCAGAAATAAAATCTTATGTAGGTCAAGGAATTGAGAATCCAACTGCTACGATTTATTTTAGTATTTCGCCATTAGGCTTGCAAACTATGACTGTTTATGCAGACAAAGCTGCGGTTTTTATCGAGCCATTTACTAAAGATTTGGCAACTTATGCCGTTTATAAAAAATTGAACAAATCAGCGTCACTTTCAAAATTTGAATGCAAAGTAATTCAAACAGCACAAACCGATTTGGGAAATGCTCTAGCAAGACCAAATGCAGACGACGGCAATTTGCGTACTTTTAGATTGGCATTATCTGTAACTGGAGAATATACTGTCTATTTTGGTGGCACAAAAGCATTGGCTCTTGCTGCGATGAACAATTCTATGACGCGTGTTAACGGTGTTTTTGAAAAAGATTTTGGAGTTCACATGAATCTTATCGCCAATAATGATTTGATTATTTATACTTCGGCTGCATCAGATCCTTATTCTGTAGCTGCCTCGATGTCGAATTGGAATCAAGAATTGCAAACCAATTTGACCAATACTATTGGAAGTGCCAATTATGATATTGGTCACCTATTTGGTGCCTCTGGCGGTGGTGGAAACGCTGGTTGTATTGCTTGTGTTTGTATCAACCCAACCACTTCAACCCCGTTGGGAAAAGGAAGTGGCTTTACATCGCCTGGTGATGCAATTCCGATGGGTGACAATTTTGATATTGATTATGTAGCCCACGAAATGGGTCATCAATTTGGCGGCAACCATACTTTTACCTTCAGTAATGAAGGCACAATTGCACAAGTAGAACCGGGAAGTGGCTCTACAATTATGGGTTATGCTGGAATCACGGGTGCTACAGATGTACAAGCACATAGTGATGCCTTTTTTCATGCGGTGAGTATTCAACAAATTACCAATTATATTAAAACCACAACTTGTCAAACTACGACCCTTACGGGAAATGCCGTGCCAACCGCAAATGCAGGATTGGATTTTACGATTCCAAAAGGCACTCCCTTTATGCTAACGGGTTCTGGAACAGATGCCAATGGAGATGTTTTGACTTTTGATTGGGAACAAATGGACAAAGGTACCGTGACAACCACTAATCCAAAAATAACGGCTACAACTGGACCTGCGTTTAGATCATTTGTACCTTCAACCTCTGGAGTACGTTATTTTCCAAGATTAGCCACGGTTCAAGCCGGACTAACCTCATGGGCATGGGAGGCTTTGCCAAATGTAGCCAGAACTTTAAATTTCAGATTGACCGTTCGAGACAATCATGCAGGTGGCCCTGCCAATAACAGTGATGATACCATTATTACGGTTAATGCTACCGCAGGCCCTTTTGCCGTGAGCGCACCAAACACAGCTGTTTCTTATACGGGTGGAAGTTTGCAAACGATCACTTGGGCTGTTGCTGGCACTACTGCAAATGGTGTTAATGCTGCCAATGTTGATATTTTGTTGTCAAAAGATGGCGGAAACACTTTTTCTACAATATTGCTTGCTGCCACTCCAAATGATGGTACAGAGGCCGTCACCATTCCAAACACGCCTGGAACCACAAATAGAATTATGGTAAGAGGAAGTGGACATATCTTTTTTGATATTTCTAATGTAAATTTTAGTATCACAGCTGGATCTACCGATACCGTAGGGCCAACTGCACCAACTGCTTTGACCGCAGCGAGCACTACCCAAACAAGCACTAATTTGAGTTGGACAGCCGCTACAGATAATGTTGCAGTAACGTCATACGATGTATATCAAGGTGCTACTTTGAAAGCGAATGTAACCTCTACTTCTTATGCCGTTACAGGTTTGACAGCAGCAACAGCATACACTTTTATAGTTAAAGCAAAAGATGCCGCTGGAAATGTTTCGGCAGACAGCAATATTGCTTCAGTTACAACACTTGCCATAGTTGCAGACACAACGGCACCAACGGCAGCAACTGCACTGACGGCTTCTGGCACCGCACAAACCACCACCAACCTATCTTGGACGGCCGCTACAGACAATGTGGCAGTAACGGGCTATAATGTATATCAAGGCACAATCTTAAAGGCGACTGTAACAAACACAACTTATGCCGTAACTGGCTTGACCGCCGCAACAGCCTATACTTTTTCGGTAGTTGCAAAAGATGCTGCAGGCAATGTTTCGCCATCAAGTAATGTGGTTAGTATAACAACTTTGTCAGTTGTTGCTTCGGCATATTGTGCCTCAAAAGGAACAAGTGTTGCAGACGAAAAAATTGGAAAAGTGGTTTTTGGAACCATTAGTAATGTATCAACTGCCGGGACAGGATATGAAGATTTTACAGCATTAGCCTCAAACGCCGTTAGAGGAACAGCATACACAATCACAATCACTCCAGCATGGACAAGCACAAAATATAGTGAAGGATATTCGGTTTGGATTGATTATAACGGAAACGGAATTTTTACAGACGCCGGCGAACAAGTTTGGACAAAAGCTGCATCAACAACAACACCAGTTTCGGGTACATTTACAATACCAGCTGCCGCAACACTTGGCACGACCCGCATGAGAGTTTCGATGAAATATAATGGAGTTCCAACTGCCTGCGAAACATTTTCGTATGGTCAAGTAGAGGATTATACCGTGAATATTGTAGCAATAGCAAAAGGAACTTCGACTGCTGCAATTGCTCAAAACATTAGCGTTTATCCAAACCCAGTTTCTGGAAATGAATTGAACGTTGACGGTGTTGTAAAAGATGCTACCTATAGAATCATAAACCTTTTGGGTCAAGAAGTTACTTCTGGAAAAATGCAAAACAATAGCCTTAGTGTTTCAACTATTACCGCTGGAAGCTATTTATTACAAATTATTTCAGACAATCAAACCATTATAAAAAGATTTATCAAGCAATAAAACAGTTCAATATTTTGAAAAAGCCATCTCAATGAGGTGGCTTTTTTTTTGTAATTTCAAAAAATAAAACTAATTTTGAAAAACGTAAAAAGCACCAATATTATAGCAAAATGGAAATAAATATCATCAATACATCTGGACACGATCTACCAAATTATGAAACAATTGCTTCGGCAGGAATGGATTTGCGAGCCCATATTGCAACAAAAATGTTTTTGAAACCTATGGAAAGAGCCGTTGTAAAAACGGGACTTTTTTTAGAAATACCTATCGGTTTTGAAGCACAAGTGCGCCCACGAAGCGGTCTAGCTGCCAAGTTTGGTATCACGGTGCTTAATGCGCCTGGAACAATTGATGCAGATTATAGAGGTGAAATTGGTGTAATTTTGATCAATTTGTCTAATGATGTTTTTGAAATTCAAAATGGTGACAGGATTGCACAAATGGTTATTGCCAAACATGAACGAGCAGATTGGATAATTGCTGAAGTTTTGAGCGAAACCGGTCGTGGTGAAGGCGGTTTTGGCAGTACCGGAAAATAATTTTAATGGGGCAAATTGTCCTTAAAAAAACCATAAGTCCAAGTGCCAACAAGCGCAAAAAACAGGGTGACTATAACCACGGAAAAACCACTTCCAATTTGGGCAAAAAGTGGTCCAGGACAAGCGCCTGTTATAGCCCAGCCAAATCCAAAAAGAAGGCTACCATAAACAGTTCCTTTATTTAGAGTCTTTTCAATAAAAACAACTTTTTCGCCCTCTATGGTTTTGAGATTATATTTTTTTATTAAAAAAACAGAAACCAAACCAACCAAAACGGCAGAACCAATAATACCAAACATGTGAAAAGATTGAAAACGAAACATTTCTTGAATTCTAAACCAACTCACAATTTCGGCTTTGATAAAAACAATACCGAAAAGTATTCCAACGATTAAATATTTGAAGTTTTTCATGATTTTTAGAGCGATAAAAGGATTGGTAAAATTATATTTGCCATAAAAAACCCACCTGCCATAAAACAACAAGTTGCGATTAATGAGGACAACTGCAAGGTTGACAAACCCATTATGGCATGGCCACTTGTGCATCCGCCAGCATATCTTGTGCCAAAACCGATCAAAAATCCACCAAAAACAATGGATATAAAACCTCTTAAAGTGGCTAAACTATCCCACGAAAAAAGCTGAATAGGCATCAAATCTGAAATTTCTGTGATGCCATAGGTCGATAATTCTGCCGTGAGTTTTGGATTGATAATTATTGGGTTTGGATTTTTTAAAAACGTAGTTGCCAAAACGCCGCCTATCAAAATTCCGAAAACAAAAACTAAATTCCATGTTTCCTTTTTCCAATCGTATTTGAAAAAAGAAATATTCGCAGAAGCGCAAGCAGCACATATATGGCGAAGCGAGGAACTGATTCCAAAAGATTTGTTCCCTATTAGCAACAAAACAGGCACTGTCATGCCAATAAGTGGACCGGCAATATACCATGGCCAAGGTTGTTTGATGATTTCTAACATTTTTAAGTTTATTTTTTTGAGTTATTGGTGTTTTTTAATAAAATATTTCTCGTCATACGAAATAATTTTTTGTAAAATTTTGATATCAATTTCGGAATTGGCAACGATGATAATTTCAGAAAAATTGGAGCTCATACTTGCGTTTGAAACGCCGTTAATTTCTATAAATTTATTTGAAACGCTTTGCATACAACCGTTGCAAGTAATGCCTTCAAATTGGTATAAATAGACTTTTTGCAAGCTATTTTTTTCAAATTCAATAAAAAGTTCTGTATTTGCTCTTGCAACGACAGAGTTTTCGGCTTTTTGAATTTTTAATAAAAAAGCATCCTTAAACAATTGTTCATATTCAAGTTGATTGCCACCAAAAGGAGGGCCGATGTCAAAAGTTCGGTCAAAAAGCAAGCCTATTAATTTTCCGTGATTTGACAAAAGTTGGTGCATTTTCCAAACATATTTTTGCCGCATTGTGGGTGGCAACGCACAAAAAAAGGTTTGCTCTACAATATAATCATAATGCCCTTTATGGTCAAAAAAATCACCCAAAACCACTGAAATGTTTTTATTTTCTACAAATTTAAGTTTCAAGGATTGCACCAAATTTGAGGCAATATCGATAAGAGTTATGTTTGTAAACCCTTGATTTAATAGATATTCGGCTTCATAGCTATTGCCGCAACCTGGAATGAGAATAGCCGCATTTTTGTTTTTGATGGTGTCAAAATAGTATTTGATTGGCGGTGCAATTTTGCCCAAATCCCAACGAATTTCATCGGTTTTGTATTGGTTTTCCCAATAATTTTTGTCGAGTGGCAAATCGCACGATACAACACAGCAGCTTTCGATGTTCATAAAAATTTAATTTAGAATTTTGGATTGGCAGACAAAATTTGTTCTTGGAACCATTGTTTTTGCAATAGCGTTGAAACCTCCTTCGATTTCAGAAAAGTTTCGGTAGCCACGAGCCTGCAATATTGATGCTGCCATCATCGATCGATAACCCGCGGCGCAGTGCAAAAAGAAATGATCGTTTGGGTCAATTTTTTTGATCCATTCGTTTATAGCTGCCAATGGTCTGCTATATGCGTCTTCTATATGCTCGGCTTTATATTCACTTTCTTTGCGAATATCAACTATTTTACTTTGGCCGATTTTTATCACTTTTTCAAATTCCGCTACCGAAATTCGGTTTACAGTATCGACTTCAAAACCAGCATTTATCCAGGCTTGAAATCCATTTTCAAGATGTCCAATTAGATTGTCAAAACCTACTCGGGTTAATCGGGTTATGGTTTCTTCTTCTTTTCCTGCAGCTGTTACCAAAATAATGGGCTGCTTTACATTTGCAATCAAAGCGCCTACCCATGGAGCAAAATCGCCATTAATTCCAATATTTATTGACTGTGGAATGTGTGCTTTTGCAAAATCGCCATGGTTTCGAGTGTCCAAAATTAGGGCGGATGCTGTATCGGCAAGAGCTTCAAAATCGGCGGCCGCAATTGGTTTCATTCCGTTATTAAAAACGTTTTCAAAACTTTCGATTCCTTTTTTGTTCATCGCTACATTCATCCCAAAATAGGCTGGTGGTGGCAGCAAGCCTTCAGTAACTTCTGCTATAAATTCGGCTTCGGTCATGCTGTTGCGCAAGGCATAATTGGTTGCTTTTTGGTCTCCAATAGTACCAACTGTTTCTTTGCTCATGTTTTTTCCGCAGGCCGATCCTGCACCATGCGCTGGATATACGATGACATCATCTGCTAGGGTCATTACTTTTTTTCGTAAAGAATGAAATAAAAGTCCTGCCAACTGATCTTGTGTCACTGAATTGTTTTTTTGTGCCAAATCTGGACGGCCTACATCGCCAATAAAAAGGGTATCGCCCGAAAAAATGGCGTGGTCTTTTCCGTTGGCATCAATTAATAAATAAGTGGTGCTTTCCATGGTATGACCTGGGGTGTGCAACACTTTTATTTTAAGGTCACCTATTTGAAAAATTTGATTGTCTGTAGCGGCAATAAATTCAAATTCGGGATTTGCATTTGGACCATACACGATTTTTGCACCGGTTTTTTTGCTCAAATCAAGATGTCCCGAGACAAAATCTGCATGAAAATGGGTTTCAAAAATATATTTTAGCTGGACCTCATCGCGAAGCAATCTGTTTAAATAGGGTTGGGTTTCGCGAAGCGGATCTATGATGGCTGCCTCGCCATTGCTGGTTATATAATAGGCGCCTTGTGCCAAACAGCCGGTATAAATTTGTTCTATTTTCATTTATGTTTTTTTGAACTCAAAATTAAAGCACAAATGTATTAAATGAATTTGTATTGGATAGTGACAAAAGTTACTTTGGGTGATTTTTTTCTGTATCAAGTGGTTTTATAACAAAATAATTATTTTATGATCATCATTTTGTTTTGGTTTGTTGTTCCAGTTTTGTTGGTTATTGAAACCTTATAAATATAGTATCCGCTACTTAATTTCAATTTGTTTCGATCGATGCTAATGTCGCTTTGCCCTGCATTGAGTTTGCTTTCAAATGGAGTGTTAATATAGCGACCGGTCATATCATAAAGCTCGATTTTTACTTCGGCAGGCTCATTTAATTGAAGTGGAATTAGGGATAAGTCTGAAAATGGATTTGGAAAATTTTGTCCAATTTGATTTTGGTTCAAGCTCAATTGGTCTATTGACAAAGTGGGGCCGTTTACAAAAATGCTGTGGTTTAATACAAAACCGGCATTAACAGAACCGGTTATTGTCGAGAGCTCATTGGTGACGCCGTCTGAAAAAACATTGTCGTTTGCGTTGAAAGTGTATCCGGTCATTCCTTTTGTATAACCATTTGTTGCAGAGGCGTTTACGAACGCTACTGCACTGCTGGCTCCTTCTGGAAATGCTATTTGCGTTACCAATAATGAGGTACCGTTTGGTTTGTATATGTGAACGTGAATATGGGTTGCTCTACCAGAATACCATCCTGGAAAAATAGATGTAAATGTTGTCATTCCGTTTGTATCAGAAATTTGTCTTCCGCGAAGAAAATGTACTGCTGTAAAATTGACGCTTTGCATGCCCGAGCCGCCATATTCTGAATAATAGCCGTCTTTGTCGCAATGCCAAATATCTACAAAACAGCCTTCATAAGCGGCACAATTGGCATTTGTATTGTTTATTGTAATATTGAATGTAATAGGAATTCCGGTGCGACCGTCTGCTACAATATTGCTTCGCACAAGTGTTGTTGGGGTGATTGTTGGAAAAGGACCTGCGGTTTCGCTATTGGTAACATTGCAGTTTGTAAGGTCGTTGTTGTTTTCTGAACTGCTTGTTGCACTGAGCAAGGAAGGTGCTGCGACGGCGATGCCTAAAAAGCCGACACTTTTTTTTAAAAAATCTTTTCTTTCCATGGTTTTAAAAACTATAATTAGACTTCAAAAATAGAAAATATTTTGATAAACCAAAATAAATCTTTTAAAATCAACCATTTAACTTTGCGAAAACGTTACTTCTATGATCAAAATAATGGTTTGGTTTGCCAAGGCTTCCATGTCTAAGGTTTTAATATTCCAAATTTTCAAACTATCTCGGTTTTCTAACAGCCGATTTTGAAATTCTAAAGCGCCATTGAGCACAAAGGCAAAAACGCCATTTTTGGGGTTTTGTAGGTTGTATTTGGCTTCTTGTCTTGCGTCAAAAATGCCGATTGTGATCAAAAATTGATTGTTTTTTATGAGGGTTTTGAGGTTGTTTTTGGTTTCAAATTCGATTGCAATATTGTTGTTTTTTTCAAAAATGTTTTTGAACCGCAGTTGTAGCCATTGCACATTGTGTGGATAAGGATTGGAAATTGTATAAGTGGTTTGTTTTTTTGCCAAAAAAGTTTGCAGTTCGTTGGTGTGTATCAATCCAGAAAAAAGCTTGCTTTTGATATTGATTGCGCCAACAATTGGCAAAACAATTATGGTTTGGTCTTTGTCGAGGGTATAATTGATGTGTTGGTTTGGGCCGATAATTTCTTCGTCAAAAGCCAACAAATTTCCAAATGTGATTTGGTTTTGGTCTAAATCTGTATTGTTTTCAAGGTTTGAGAATCGGTTGTAAAAATCGGTTTGAAATATGGTTCTAAATTCTTGTTTTATGATTTGTGATGGTGTTTGGTTTGTCATTTTTTTTTTGGGAGATTCAAATTTAAACTGTCTTTTGAAAACAAATTTTCTTGCTTGTAGCAAAATATCTTGCAGCGACCTGCGTGAGGGCAAAGGCGGAGCTCTTTTGTGCTGGCGTTTTTCAGCCAGCCCAAAAAGCGGGAGCCGGAGACCGACCCGAAGGGGCACGCCCAAAAAAAACTTAAATGATGTAGTGTTGTTGTTTTTATTGTTTAAATTTGGCGTTTTAAATTATTTTGATGCAAATTCCTCTTAAAATTGCGGTTGTAGGTTCGGGTTTAGTAGGGTCGTTATTGGCTATTTATTTGAAGCGTGCGGGTCACGAGGTGCATGTTTTTGATCGTAGCCCCGATATTCGGGATATTAATTTTTCGGGACGCTCAATAAATTTGGCTATTTCAAACCGGGGTTGGAAGGCGCTTGATGCTGCGGGGGTTGGTGATGAAGTGCGTGAAATAGCGATTGCGATGGAAAAACGTGCGATTCATTTGGTTGATAAACTTCAGTTTCAATTTTATGGGCATAATGGCGAAAATATTTATTCGGTTTCGCGTGGCGTTTTGAACAGAAAAATGATTGATTTGGCTGAAAAGGCTGGTGTTGTTTTCAAATTTGAACAAAAAATTTGGGATGTTTCTCTAACTGATGCGACATTACAAATTGGCGAAAGTGAGCGTGGTGCATGGACGGCGCACCACTATGATATGGTTTTTGGGGCTGATGGTGCATTTTCGCGCATTAGACATCGGATGCAGCGGCAGAGTATGTTTAATTATTCGCAGGAGTTTTTGAACACGGGTTATAAAGAGTTGCATATTCCGGCAAATGCGGATGGAGGTTATAAATTGGATAAAAATTCGCTCCATATTTGGCCACGTGGTCCTTATATGTTGATTGCTTTGCCTAATCTTGATGGTAGTTTTACCTGTACTTTGTTTATGCCTTTTGAGGGCGAAAACTCTTTTGCATCGCTAAAAACTCAGGCAGATGTGGTTTCGTTTTTTGAAAAAAACTTGCCCGATACTATAGATGTTATTCCAGATTTGACAGAAGATTTTTTTAAGAACCCAACCAGTACCTTGGTTACAATGAAGTGTTTTCCGTGGACTTTTGAAAACAAATTGGCTTTGATTGGTGATGCATGTCATGCGATTGTGCCTTTTTATGGGCAGGGTATGAATGCTGGTTTTGAAGACATTACGGTTTTGAACGAGCTGATGTTGGTGCATGGGGATGATTGGCGAGCTATTTTTGAAGCATATCAAAAGGAGCGAAAACCTAATGCTGATGCTATTGCAGAGCTTTCGTATAGAAATTTTATTGAAATGAGTACAAAAACGGCCGATCCA
>JAYTNQ010000038.1:0-5625 GCA_043748255.1 Bacteroidota bacterium | reverse complement strand
CTATTATAATTTTTTAGTAATACCGTTTCAGTTTATCTTTTTGTATTGGCTTTATGCCTACAAATCTTTAAAACAGCCAAAACTATTTTGGCTGTTTGGCCTCATTTATACCATATCATTTTATATCATTTTGTATTTTGATATCGAAAAAACAAGAATTATCAATATGCTGAGCTATACGATTGCTACTTTGCTATTGTTTATTTTAGTAACATTAGAGTTTTTGAAACAAATCAAATCAGATGATATTTTGGATTTTAAACAAAGCAAAATGTTTTATATCAATCTTGGCGTGGCACTTTTTTATGTCGGAACATTACCGTTTTTTGCTTTCGATGGTTATTCGGTGGTGCATACCAAAAAAATATGGATGAATTATTGGACGGTGTTTTTGTTTTTAAATAACTTGTTGTATCTTATTTTTGCGGCATCTTTTGTTTGGGGCAAGCCAAAAGAAAGCGACTAAAATTTTTTTGAATGATGCTAATTTTGTGTATATTTGGTCTTGATTGGTTTTTAAAATTATCGAAAAATAACTTCATTTGTATCACAAACACAGGCATTGATTGCAACGGTATTAGATAAATAACCCAAAAAAAGAACCTATTTTATGAGAGAAAGCGAACAAATAGTGTCATTAATACTCTTCAATTTATTTTTTTTATTGTTTATAGTGGCTATAATTTCGTTTATAAGACAATACCGATTAAAAAAGAAAGAACACGCCGCTTTGCTGCATCAAAAAAACATAGATCACCAAAAAGAATTGCTGGCTACACAGGTCGAAATTCAAATTCAAACCATGAAGCATATTGGTCGAGAAATTCATGATAATATAGGCCAACAACTCACTTTGGCTAGTATTTATACCCACCAATTAGAATTTGAAAACAAGTCGCCAAATTGTGCAGAAAGCATTACAAACATTGGTCAAATCATCAACAATTCATTATCAGAATTAAGATTGCTATCAAAATCACTGACCGATAATGCAATCGAAAAACAATCTATTTCGAAACTAATAGAAGCCGAAAGCAAAAAAATTGCTAATTTAAAAATATGCAATGTTAGCTTTCTATCAACTGCCAAAAAAACCGAAATACCCTACCAATCAAAAAGTGTTTTGCTACGCATCACCCAAGAGTTTTTGCAAAACAGCATCAAACATTCTGAATGTAAAAACATTGAAATAAAACTCGATCACACACCCGAAAAACTAATTTTGACGATACAAGACGACGGAATTGGCTTTGATATAAACCGCATTAATAGCAGCGGAATTGGACTTTCAAACATGAAAAACCGAACCGAAATTATTGGCGGAACCTATTTTTTTGATAGCCAAATCAATAAAGGAACCAAAATTAGAATTGAAATTTTCTTGTAAAAAAACAAAAATAAATTAGACTAAAACACTTTCAAAACATGAAAAAATCGATTGTAATCGTTGACGACCATTTGCTTTTGGCAAAAGCTTTAAAAACCGTAATTAGCAATTTTGAAGGGTTTGAAGTGATTTATGATTGCGAAAACGGCAGAGATTTGCAACTGAAGATGTCCGAAAATAAAATCCCAGATATTGTATTGCTTGATATTAGTATGCCAATTATGAATGGATTTCAAACTGCAAAATGGCTAAGCGATACCCATCCTGAAGTGCTAACAATGGCTTTGAGCATGGATGGCGACGAGGAGAGTTTGGTCAAAATGATTCAAAATGGCGCCAAAGGCTATTTGCTAAAAAACGCGCATCCAACAGAATTAGAAAAAGGATTGATCGAATTGGTTACAAACGGTTCGTATTATCCGCAATGGGCCTCAAAAATGTTGTTTTCAAAAATTGGAGAGAAAGAGCCCGAAGAAGAAAAAATTAAATTATCAGACCGCGAAAAGGAGTTTTTGAGATATACAATCACCGAAATGAGCTATAAAGAAATAGCCGACAAAATGTTTTGTAGCCCCCGTACGATTGATAGCTACCGCGACAACTTGTTTTCAAAATTAGAAATTAAAACCCGTGTTGGACTTGCGGTTTATGCGATGAAACATGGGCTTGTATAAAAAACACGAAACCGTCAAAACAGCTGGTTTTTCAAAATTTGATTGTATAGCACTCTAATAGTAGCCTTTTGAAGTCTATGAAAATTAAATATTAGATCATAAAACGATTTGGATATTTAACTCCAAATGAATTATATTTACATCCAAATAAAAAAAAAACGGAATAGTTAGATCATGACTTGAATCCACTAACCCTAAATATGCGGAAAAAGCCATCAATAATAAAAACGCATTTTAGCCAAAAAACCACTGCAACATGACCTTTTTGCCCACCAAACTTCAAGACTGTTTTATCATTGAGCCCAACATAATCACAGATGAACGTGGCTATTTTATGGAAAGCTTTAACGAAAAAACATTTGAAAAACAGACCAATTTATCGATTCATTTTCTGCAAGACAACCAATCTTTTTCGACAAAAGGCGTGCTGAGAGGCATGCATTATCAAACTGGCAATCATGCTCAAGCCAAGCTGGTACGGGTTTTGCAGGGCGAAGTGCTTGATGTTGCTGTTGACATTCGACCAAACTCCTCTACCTTTGGCGAATATGTATCGGTGATTTTGTCTGCTGAAAACCAAAAACAGTTTTTTGTTCCACGAGGTTTTGCACACGGCTTTTTGGTACTTTCAGAAACGGCTACTTTTTTTTACAAATGTGATAATTTTTATAACAAAGAATCCGAAGGGGGCTTGATATATAACGACCCAACCCTAAATATTGATTGGCAGTTTGACACCGTCAATTTATTGGTTTCAGAAAAAGATAAGCAACAACCAACCCTTCAAAATGCTCGAAAACCATGGTAGTTGTTGTTACCGGAGCCAATGGGCAGTTGGGGCAATCGCTGCAACTTGTAGCCCCAATATTCCCACAAATCGAATTTGTTTTTTGTAATTCGGCACAGTTGGATATCACCAACAAAGCCAATATAGAAAAGGTTTTTGCCAAAAAAAAACCAGATTATTGTATCAATGCAGCCGCATATACCGCTGTTGATCTAGCCGAAACCGAAATAGAGAAAGCTACAAAAATCAACGTTTTTGGGGTTCAAAATCTTGCCGAAACATGCTTGGCACACCACTGTATTTTGTTGCATATTTCGACAGATTTTGTTTTTGACGGCGATGCAAATCTGCCTTATTCTGAAACAGATGATACAAATCCAAAAAGCGTTTATGGCAAGACCAAATTGGCTGGCGAAAAAGCCATACAATCCATTTTGCCACATTATTATATTGTAAGAACGGCATGGGTATATTCGGAATTTGGGCACAATTTTATGAAAACCATGCTGCGGTTGGGTGCCGAAAGAAGCAGCTTGTCTGTTGTTGATGATCAAATTGGGACGCCTACAAATGCCGTAGATCTTGCCAAAGTCTTGATAGCGATGGTTTTAAAACCTTCGGCACCATTTGGAATCTATCATTTCAGTAACGAAGGGGCATGCAGCTGGTTTGATTTTGCCAAAAAAATCATGGAAAACAACGGCGTTAATATTGAATTAATATCCATAAAATCAACAAGTTATCCAACACCGGCGGTGCGACCAAAATACAGCGTTTTGAACAAAAATAAAATCAAAAACAGTTTTGAAATCGAAATTTCAGATTGGGAAACAAGCCTAAAAACAGTAAAAAAACAGGATTAATGCTTTGAAAACGCAGCAGAAAAAGTATCTAAATCTGCTTTTTGATCTACCAATTCAAGGGCTTTTTTGATGGTGTTTTCAATAGTATGATCATCAAAACCTAGGGCAACCCCAAATTTTTGAAGCAAGATTTCTTGTTTGTCGCCCAAATGATGATCTACATGTACCATTCTGGCCAAATCATACAAACGCTCTAATTTGTGTTCTAATAAATAAGGCGGATTGATTGCAAATTTGGTTGGGTTTTCAAGAATTTCTGCATATTCTAAATCCGAAATTTCAAGTTTTGTTGCCAATTTGTCCAAAAAAAGCTGCTCTTCGGCAACTACAATTCCGTCTGCAAGGGCAACCCTTACGATGGCCGAAAAATGACCTTTATTTCTGTTTTTGAATTCGCTATCAAATAAATCTGAAAATGACATATTTTTTTATTTTAAGTTGCAAATGTAATTCTATTTTAAATTTTAATCAAGTCTCTTTTGCAAGATTTTTAATCATTAAACAAATCATAAAATTTTAACTTCTGTTTGTCAGTTTAAATTATTTTTTACTTTTACGTCATACAAAAATCTAACAACCTACTACTATGTCAGAATTTTTCGTCTATTTTCAAGTTGGTTTACGCCATATCTTGAATATAAATGCTTACGATCATTTGCTTTTTTTGATAGTAATGACTGTCCCTTACGCCTTTAAAGACTGGAAACTGGTTTTGTTTTTAGTGTCTTTATTTACCCTAGGACATACCTTAAGTTTATTACTTTCAATTTTTGATATTATCATCATAAAAGGTAAAATTATCGAACTATTTATACCTGTAACAATTTTGATTTGCGCGTTTATTAATTTTTTTAAAGTAGGGAAATCCAACAAAAACGAATCTATTTCAGTTATTGGTTTCATAACATTATTTTTCGGAATCATACATGGATTAGGATTTTCAAGTTATATCAAAGCATTACTTTCGGGCGAACCAACCGACAAATTAGTGCCCACTTTAGAGTTTTCGTTGGGCATTGAAGCCGCTCAATTGCTTATTGTACTTACGGTTTTGCTTATTTCATTTATTTCACAATCCTTTTTTCGTTTTTCCCGACGCGATTTCATTCTCATAACTTCTTCATTTGTAATAGGAATTGTAATTCCGTTGCTAGTCAAAAACCCTTTTTTTAGTAGTTTATAGTCTTTTAGTTTGGTCAAATAGATGCTTCTTCGGACTTTTGTTTTAAAGAAAGGTCGTAAAATCGCTATCCAATCATTTTTTATTAGAGTTTTAAAAAATTGGTATAAATATTTCAAATTTTCTCTGAATGGTTTGAGATCTATGAAATGATAATTTCTAATAACAATACCCGTTTTGAGCAACCAATTTGCTTGTAATCATTTCTCTTAAACCTACAATATTAGGCATATTTGTATATTTTGTAAAACGTCGTAAACCCATTAGCATCATACGTTGTTCGTCACCTTCGGCAAATGAAATGATGCTTTCCTTACCTTTCAAGTTTACAATATCAACAGCTTTGTACAAGTATAATTTTGCCATTGCAATTTCTTCTTTTACTGAATCTTCACCGTCTTTTTTGGCAGTTTTCTCTGTTCTTAAAATCGTGCTTTCAGCCATGTAGATTTCAATTAACATATCGGCTGCGGCCATTAATAATTGTTGGTGACCGTCTAAATCTGGCCCATATTTTTGAACTGCACCTCCAGCAACCATAAGGAATGCTTTTTTCAAATTGGCTAAAATAATTCTTTCTTCTGCAAATAATTCAGAGAAATCAGGATTTTCAAAGGATGGAATTCCTAGTAGTTCTTCCTGCACTTTGGATGCTGGTCCCAATAAATCAACATGACCTTTCATTGCTTTTTTAATCAACATTCCTACAGATAACATTCTGTTGATTTCGTTCG
>JAYTNQ010000037.1:0-2068 GCA_043748255.1 Bacteroidota bacterium | reverse complement strand
AAAACCCAACAAAATGGGCAAAATGACACTTGCCAAAGTAGTGATTTTGGATTTTATATTGCTTTTTTTTTGACCCAATTCGTCAGAAATTGCCATATTTGAAATTGTATTTTGCTTTTAAAAGCGTTTGATTTGGTTACAAATGTAGTTAATTTAACGAAATCGTGTCTATCAATCGAACGCCATCAACAAAAACGGCAATAAAGGCTCGAATATCTTTTTTGGAACTTCTTTTCAAAAGTGGCAAAAAAGTGGCTTCGTCTGCAATTTCAAAATATTCTAACTCAAACTCCATGTTTTTTTGAAACGCCGTTTTTACCCAATCTCTGATGTGGGTAATTGGTAGGTTTTTGTTTTTAAATTTTTGTTTTACCATAGTAAGTGTTTCAAAAATCAATTTGGCGCTTTCTCGATCTTTTGGTTGCAATCTTTCATTGCGTGAGCTCATCGCAAGCCCATTTGCCTCGCGAAAAATGGGGCAAGCAATAACCTTTACATCCAATTGATTTTTGTAAACCATTTTTTTGATAATCTGCAATTGTTGAAAATCTTTTTCGCCAAAATAGGCATGGGTTGGCTGCACAATTTCGAACAGTTTTTTTACAATTGTCCCTACTCCGTCAAAATGACCTGGACGATGTTTGCCTTCTAATTGGTAGTCTAAACCGTCAAAATCGAAAGTTTCTGAGGTCAAATTTTGGGAATAAATATCGTTGGTGCTTGGCGCAAAAACAATAATTTGGTCTGAAACGGTAATGATTTTTTGAATATCGGAGGCAATATCTCTAGGATATTTTTCTAAATCAGTTGGATTGTTAAACTGGGTTGGATTTACAAAAATACTAACCACGGTTATGTCGTTTTCTGATATCGATTTCTCGATTAGCGAGAGGTGTCCGTTGTGCAATGCGCCCATTGTTGGCACAAATCCTACGGTTGTTTTTTGGGTTCTAATGCGGCTCAAATGCTCCCTTAATTCAACCTTTTTTTCAAAAATTAACATACTATTATTATTCAATTTGTTTGCAAACTTAATATTTTAGTCGATAGTAGCATAAAATTTTGTAATTTTGCACGTTAAATATTCTAAAAACAAGTAAAATTTAAAATGGAGCAAAAAAAAATATTATTTGTATCATCCGAAGTCGTGCCATATCTAGCTGAAAATGAGGTTTCTTCGATGTCTTATGATGTGCCAAAAATGATTAATGATCAAGGCGGGCAAATTAGAATATTTATGCCACGATATGGCAATATAAACGAAAGACGGCACCAATTGCACGAAGTAATTAGACTTTCTGGGATGAATTTGGTTGTCAATGATCTTGATATGCCGCTGATTATAAAAGTTGCTTCGATTCCGCGCGAGCGCATTCAAGTTTATTTTATTGACAATGACGAGTATTTTAAGCGTAAAGCCACTTTTACTGACGAAGACGGGATGATGTTTCCAGATAATGATGAACGCGCTATTTTTTTTGCAAAAGGCGTTGTCGAAACCGTAAAAAAACTCAATTGGGTGCCTGATATTATTCATGTTCATGGTTGGATGGCCTCGATTTTGCCCGTTTATTTAAAACATTTTTACAAAAACGAAGCCCTTTTTATGAATACCAAAATTGTAACTTCGGTATATAGCCAATCTTTTGACGGGGTTTTGAATACAGAAATGATCAACAAAATCAAGTTTGACGGCATTCCGGCAGCGGCAATTGCAGATTTAGAAACCCCAAACTATGAAAATATTATCAAAACGGCTATCAACCATTCAGATGCTGTTATCATTGCTTCAGAGCACGTTTCGTTAAGTTTAACCCAATTTATTGAAACTTCAAAAAAACCTTTTTTACCTTTCGCCCAGAAAGATACGTTTTCGGAAGCGTACACAGAATTTTACAAAAATCAAATATTAGGTTAATGATAAATACCACTTTTTTAAGAAAACTAACGGTTGTTTTAGTTGCTATATTTTTTGCTTCATGCGATAAAGATTATAATACATTGGGCTCGGATATTGTAGGGAATGATGACTTTACTATTACTCCCAAACTTTTTGGAGTAAAAGCAT
>JAYTNQ010000036.1:0-2070 GCA_043748255.1 Bacteroidota bacterium | reverse complement strand
GGCTGGTTCTGCTGTAGTTACGAAGTAAAGAATATGATGCGGTTAGTCCACGGGGAAATGAATTTAGTATTTGTAATATTGACACCAATAAATCGATTCAGAATATGGTATGAGGAGTCAGTACTAATACATATATAAAGAAGCGAATGAGAGAGTTTGAAAAAAATATACGGTTTTTGGTCAATTTCCGTATACGGTTTTTCGAGCATTTCCGTGATCTAGGACCGTGTAACGGATTTTTTTCTCGAGTCATTAAATGAATACCCCTAACTTCTCATCCAAATTTCCAAAATTAATTTTTACCAATGTCTGTACTGTGAATCAGATGTGATACGCACCTACTTTCCAACTTTTTTCGGAAAACGGATACTTTAAACTACTAGTTCGAATTGCTCGAAGTTAAAACTAGATGAAAACGACACATATTGTGCTATTTCATGCTAAATTAATTGTAAAATAGAAAAAAATTATGGATCCGGACCGATTAAATTGAAAAGTTTTTTTTCTGTCGTAGGGATTAGTGTTGTTGATAGGGTACTATGATATGCTATAAAAAAATCCGACAACTCCCAGACATACAGTACTTACAAAACTGCAAAAAAGTGGTTTCACCGAAATTAGGCCAAAACAGTGAAAAAAACAAGATCTTGTAAGTAACAAATGACGGCTTCAAACATTTTTTTTACACTATTTTTTTCGGCCATTCGATTTCTACTGCAATTTCACGTCTTCTATTAAAATATGAAATCAACCAAAAAAATCTAGACACTGTTAAAACGGATTTAGAATTTGCACGGAAATACGGTCACAGTGTAAAATTCAAATCATTACTACGGTTGAACTATGCATTCATTCTGAACGTAACTTTTATCCAACGATAAGTTATACATATATAAACACTGTTGCATGATTATGTATGAGAATTATGTCTAAAAAAATATATTTTTAGTCACTATATTGGTTAAATATGGTCCAAATTGGGTACATTTTAAAAACAGTAATAACATTATTTTTTACATAGTTTTTTTTTGTCATATGTTTATAAATACTTATAATAGTATACTATCAAAATATGGTTCCAAAAAAATATCATTAAGTGTTGTTGCTTATGATCTCAATATTGCTGTACTGGCCATGCCTTTTCTAACTATTGACTCGTTGGTAGAATTAGATGCTAAATAATAATTATCTTGTGCATTTTCTCCCTGAATTTTTTTTCCTTTATTTTTGTATTCTGTATTTGTCATTTAACAAAACCATACGAAATACATTTTTTTTCAACCGACTATTAACCGTGTAACTTACGTACTGTATAAATACATGTCCCGGGTAACTTGTCTACCGTATACGCCTAACTACCGTGTACACCGTATGTATTGTACTTGCATACCGTATAGAGTCATAAATACTGTACCTATTCCTTATTCTTTTAATCATCTAATTTTCTTATTGAATCATCGAATATAATGAATAGTCAACGGATCCACTCCCAGTATACTCAACAATTTATACGGTACTGGTAAGGTTGAGTATACCTATCGACTCTTTCATAATGATGATGGTTATTAAAAGGAGTTTGAATATTATGAGGGGGATATAAAGGGACCAGCCCCAACCCTATACAATGTTCTTGTATAGGGTTGGGGCTGAGGGTGTTTGTTTGTTTGTTAAGTGTTGTGTGTATGTGTTGTGTATGTTGGGTGTTTAGTTTAGAGGGGGGTTGTTGGGGGGGGAGGGGGGGCGAGGCTAGTATCATTTTATGATATTTGCCCGCGCGGTTTGCGGTATTTCACAAATCGCAGAACTGGGGCTTAACCTCAGTGGATCGTAGGACAAGCCTACTCTCACACTTACAGTACCCTGTTCTATCAGAGTCGTCTACAAAGGATTTATCACTCTCAGTGCCCGAAAATCGACTGAATATGGTGTTGGGCCGAAGCCTATCGCTACGCGTGAACACAGAGAGCAGAATATATCGTCGCTTTCCAGCATGGATTCTGACTTAGAGGCGTTCAGTCATTATCCTGCAGATGGTAGCTTCGGGGCACTGGCTGTTCAGCCAACCCCATA
>JAYTNQ010000035.1:0-5669 GCA_043748255.1 Bacteroidota bacterium | reverse complement strand
CCGCCTCGCCAAACCATACAATGTGTGGTCGCAGTTGATGACCCAAAGCATCACAATCGCCCAAATTCAAATCGTCATTCCAATCACGGATGTCGTTTTTGTTGACACAACTTCGCACTTTGAGCAGCTCGCCATGCAAGTGTAAAACCATGGTACTGCCAGCTTTTTCGTGAAGATTATCAACGTTTTGTGTAATAATTTGAACCTGAAAATCATGTTCTAAATCTGCAATAATATGATGACCCACATTGGGCAAAACTTCATGCAATTGCCTACGTCGTTGGTTATAAAAATCAAGTACCAAAGCAGGATTTCGTGCCCAACCCTCTGGCGTAGCAACATCTTGAACATTATGACCTTCCCATAATCCATTGCTATCTCTAAAAGTTTTAATGCCACTTTCTGCACTTATACCCGCGCCCGAAATGATTACTATTTTTTTTGGTATCATAAATTTTATTTAAACATATCTTCCATTCCAGGTATCATCGGTAAATCAACTTTAGTTACAGCATCTATTTCTGCAACGTTTATTGCGGTTGCTTTTTGAATAGCTTGATTCATGACCACCAAAAAATAGTCTTCGAGCTGCTCTTTGTCTTGCAAAAGTTGCTCGTCGATAACTACGGATTTCAAAACATTGTTTGCCGAAATTGTTATTTTCAAAAAACCATCTTGGCTTTGATGATCTATCAAAATCGTGTCCAATCGTTTTTTGGTGTCTTCTAATTTTTGTTGGGTTTCTTTCATTTTGCCCATCATTCCCATAAGGTCAAACATATTTGTAAAATTTTGAAATTAATGCTACAAATTTATTAAATTGCAAGTTCAAAAACTAAATTATTTTTTATGAAAAAGACAATTATTTTTGTTGGCCTTTGTCTTATTTTTGCAACTTCGTGTTTTCAAAAAAATGACAAAAAAATGACAGAAACAATCGCGCCGCCAGTAGCCAAAATTATTCCTAAAATTCTCGAAAAACATGGTGATAAACGCACCGATAATTACTATTGGCTCAATAATCGTGAAAATCCCGAAGTGATTGATTATTTGAATCAAGAAAATGATTATTATAAAAAAATGACAGCCCACACTGCTCGACTTCAAAAAGATTTGTTTGCCGAAATGAAAAGTCGGATCAAAGAAGATGACGCTTCTGTACCTTATTTTTATAACGGCTATTTTTATATCACCCGAACCGAAAAAGACAAAGATTATCCAATTTATGCAAGAAAAAAAGGAAATCTTGATGCGCCAGAAGAAATTTTGATCGATTGTAACGAGATGGCAAAAGGTCATTCTTTTTTTCAGATGGGAGGCATGAGCGTTAGTCCAGACAATAAATGGCTCATTTTTAGTTCTGATGTTTTAGGAAGACGCATTTATAGCATACAAATTAAAAATTTGGAAAACCACAAATTGCTTTCAGACAAAATAGAAAATTCAGATGGAGGCATGGTTTGGGCCAATGATAATGCTACTATTTTTTATACCACTCAAGACAAAATCACCTTGCGGTCAGACAAAGTTTTCAAACACAAATTGGGAGCTGATGCCAAAAATGATGAGTTGATTTATTTTGAAAAAGACGAAACATTTAGTTTAGACATTAGCAAAACCAAATCAAAAAAATATCTTGTCATAGAGTCTGGTAGCACTTTGACAACCGAGTTTCAGACACTTTTGGCTGATAATCCTGAAGGAAAATTCAAAATTTTTCAAAAAAGAGTACGTGGTTTAGAGTATAGTATATCACATTTTGAAGACCATTTTTATATTCTGACAAACAAAGATAAGGCCACCAATTTTAAACTGATGCAAACACCAGAAAATGCAACGGCCAAAGAAAATTGGACAGATTTGATTGCACACAATCAAGATGTTTTGTTGGAAGGAATAGATATTTTTAAACATTTTTTGGTTGTAACAGAGCGGAGCAATGGTTTGACCAAAATAAAAATCATGCCTTGGAAAGACAAACCTGCCTATTATCTTCCTTTTGAAAGCGAAACATACACTGCTTATTGTAGCTCGAATGTAGATTTTGATACAGATATTTTGCGATATGGTTATCAATCGATGACAACACCATCGTCTATTATAGATTTTAATATGCAAACCAAAACCAAAGAAATCAAAAAAGAGCAAGAGGTTTTGGGTGATTTTGACAAAAAAAATTATACAGAGCAGCGTGTTTGGGCCACGGCAACAGACGGAACAAAAATTCCAATTTCGATAGTTTTTAAAAAAGGATTACAAAAAAACGGAAAAAATCCACTTTTGCAATATGCTTATGGTTCTTATGGCTATTCGATGGACGCCACATTTTCGAGCACCAGATTAAGCTTGCTAGATCGCGGATTTGTTTTTGCAATTGCACACATTCGTGGTGGCGAAGATTTAGGGCGTCAATGGTATGAAGACGGAAAATTATTAAAAAAGAAAAATACTTTTACTGATTTTATTGCCTGTTCCAAATTTTTGATTGCACAAAAATATACCTCATCATCACATTTGTATGCCGAAGGAGGTTCGGCAGGCGGTCTGTTGATGGGGGCAATATCCAATATGGCACCAGAGTTGTATCATGGTATCATTGCGCAAGTGCCCTTTGTTGATGTTGTTACAACGATGCTTGACGAATCGATTCCGCTAACCACTGGCGAATATGACGAATGGGGCAATCCAAACCAAAAAAAATATTATAATTATATGAAATCCTACTCTCCGATAGACAATGTTGGAGCACACGAATATCCAAATATGTATGTATCTACGGGGCTTCACGACTCTCAAGTGCAATATTGGGAACCTGCAAAATGGGTTGCCAAATTGCGGGCAACCAAAACTGATAGAAACATTATTTTTTTGGATACCAATATGGATGCAGGGCACGGAGGTGCTTCTGGAAGGTTTGAAGCACTCAAAGAATTGGCCAAAGAATTTAGTTTTTTGTTAGATTTAGAAAAAATAAAAAAATAATTAAATTTTTTTTGTTAAGTTTGCAAGGATTTGAGGAAAATTGATATTTATACCAATTACCCGACAACTATTTTTTATGAAAGAAGAAATAAAAGCTTATAATAATGTATTAGAATTAATAGGAAACACACCTCTTATTAAGCTAAATAAAATCACCGATGCGTTAGAAGGCAACTTCTATGCAAAGGTTGAAGCTTTCAATCCAGGTCATTCAACCAAAGATAGAATTGCACTTTATATTATTGAAGAAGCCGAAAAGAGAGGTATTTTGTCTCCTGGAGACACCATTATAGAAACAACATCTGGCAATACAGGGTTTAGTTTGGCTATGGTGAGCATTATTAAAGGCTATAATTGTATTTTGGCAGTGAGTTCAAAATCGTCCAAAGACAAAATTGATATGTTGCGTAGTCTTGGCGCAAAAGTTTATGTATGTCCTGCAAACGTTTCTGCAGACGATGACCGCTCTTATTATAATGTAGCCAAACGTTTGCACGAAGAAACAAAAGGTTCAATTTATATCAATCAATATTTCAATCAACTTAATATTGATGCACATTACAAATCTACTGGACCAGAAATTTGGGAGCAAACCAACGGGAAAATTACGCACTTGATTGCTTGTAGCGGCACTGGTGGCACTATATCTGGAACTGCAAAATATTTGAAAGAACAAAATCCAAACATTCGTATATTGGGTGTTGATGCTTTTGGCTCTGTTTTGAAAAAATACCACGAAACCAAAGAATTTGATAATGATGAGATATATCCATATCGAATCGAAGGATTGGGAAAAAATTTAATTCCTTCGGCAACTGATTTTGATATTATCGACAAATTTACAAAAGTTTCTGATGAAGAAAGTGCACATGCTGCAAGAGATTTGGCAAAAAGTGAAGGCTTGTTTGTAGGTTACACCTCTGGAGCAGTGATGCAAGCCATCAAACAGTATGCAGACGAAGGCGAGTTTGATAGTAACAGTAATGTTATTGCTATTTTTCCAGATCATGGATCAAGATATATGAGCAAAATTTTCAGCGATGAATGGATGAATGACCAAGGTTTTTTTGATAGCAAAAACACCGAAGAAGTACAAAAAATAGAGTTTATAAAATAATATAACATCTGGGTTAAATAAACAAAAACGAGTTCAATTTGAACTCGTTTTTGTTTGTGATTTAATATTTATTGTGCTAATTTCGAAGTACTTTGATTGTTCTTGATTCATTATTTTCATTTTCAATTTTGACCATATAAGTGCCAATTTCAATTTCAGACATATCTATCGAAAACTCTTTTTGGTCTATATTAGACTCTTTTATCAATTTGCCATCAATAGAAAAAATGCTGTATTTGATTATATTTTCTGATGCTTTTATAAAAAACAAATTCTGAACCGGATTTGGATAATATTCCAAAGTTTTAAAATTTTGTTCTGGATTTGAAGTTCCTAAAAACGAACAATTAATCGTTGCATCCCAGCCAGAATATGTTGCACTTCCGTCTGATGTAAATACAAAAGTAAGGGCTCCGGATACAGCTGTAGAAGTTTTTGTGCCGGGAGAGGTGTTTCCTGATCCATTGAATAATAAGGGGCTATTGCTACTATCCCCATTATAAATCCCCATATAATCATAACCAGATTCTGTTTGAAAACTATTGAAAGTTGCTCTTACTTTATTTGTTGGTGATGAGGGATAAATAATTGTAGTATAATTTTCGTAGTCTAGATAATTTCCGTTTGCTCCACCGCTGTCAAAAAAATGTGAACCTGCACAATAATCGGGGGTTGTACAAACATTGGATATTATTGACCAAGCAGAGTAAGCAGATGGGCAAATTGACCTAACCAAAATATTGTAATATGAGCCACTGGCTAAATTTGAAAAAACCATCGAATTTGTGGATGTAATTGTGCCTACACCAGATGGAACGCTCCCAACAGGAACAATTTCTACTTCAAAAGAAGTGTCAATTAATTCAATATTTGTCCAGCTCAATGTCATTCCAGTTGCAGAAGTGTTTGAAACAATGAGATTTGTAGGTGCAAAAGAACAAGCCGGAAATGGCTCACAAATTATTGTTGCATCCCATCCGCTAAAATTATTTTCGTAATTTGAATTAAAATAAAAAGTTAAGGCACCGTTTGGGTTTGTTGCCACGAGTTCTGTAGGGTCAATGCCAGAAATTCCCGAATATATCACAGGATCATTTGAACTTTGTCCATCATATACCGTAAAGCTATCACAGCAGCTTTCGATGTCAAAACTATTAAAAATCGCCCTGATTCTATCGCCATTATTATTAGGATATATGGTTTTGTAAAGATAATCATAACTTGGATAATTTCCGTTTTGACCACCATTATCATAAAAATGATCGCCGGCACAATAATCAGCAAGAGTAGTAAAAGTGCCTGGGAGTGACCAAGCTGACTGCAAACCAGCGCACAGTGATCTTACATAGTAAAAATAGATTGTGTTTGACATTAAGTTTGAAACACCAAAATAGTAGCTATTTGAAATTTGCCCAATTCCGGTTGGCAAAGCTCCTTCGGGCACTATTTCAATTTCCCATGACGTTGCTGTATTATTGTAGTCTGTCCAATTCAGTTGAGCAGCATTTGTTGTGATATTATAAGCTGATAAATTTTGTGGCAAGAAAGAACAAGGCGGAATTGGCTCACA
>JAYTNQ010000034.1:0-2080 GCA_043748255.1 Bacteroidota bacterium | reverse complement strand
CTCTTATGGATTCCTCATAAGAAGGCTGAAACTCACCATCACTATATTTTGAGAACGTAACTTTACCTAGCGGAACACCATAGATTTCGGCCATCTGTTCGGCTAAATATACACTTTGGGAACACGCAAATATTTTTGCTTCTGGTTCTTGATGTGACATTGTATTATATTGTTTTTATTCCGCTGCGCTCCTTACAATTCGGCTTTGTCAATTATCTAAAGCTTGATGCAATAAATGCCTCGGGTGTAGTTAGTTAGTTGTGCTTCGTTTTACCGAGGTGCAAATTTAGGAATAAAATCGAAGTTGGAAAGGAAATTTTGGAGTATTTTTCTAGAATATGGAATTTAATTTTTTACATTTGCACCGTGTTTAAAAACAAGCAGCACTTTTTGTTGCTCGTTTAACGCGATAAACCAACTGTTGTTGGTTTTGTCTGTCAAGCCCGAATGGCGGAATTGGTAGACGCGCTGGTCTCAAACACCTGTGGGAAACCGTGCCGGTTCGACTCCGGCTCCGGGTACTGAAACCTTCGAGAAATCGAGGGTTTTTTTGTTTTTGGGTGTTTTCACTTTTGAAAACGGGGTTTTTGGTTTTTGGAAAATTGTCTTGCGGCTACTTGCGTGAGGGCAAAGGTGGAGCTCTTTTTTTGGGGCGTTTTTCAGCCCCAAAAAAAAGCGGGAACCGGAGACCGACCCGAAGGGGCACGCCCAAAAAAGCATAAAAAAACCGCCTTTCTTGTGGAGAGGCGGTTTGGTTTTAGTCGTCGATTGCGGTTCCTTTGTTGTCAAAAAAGTGGTATTCTAAAAAGGTATAGGCGTCTCGGGGTATGATTTTGATCCATTTTTTGTGGTCTAAAAACCATTTTACGCGCACTGATATGATTCCTTTTGAGAGATATGCTGCCACGAATGGGTGCACATTGAGGACGATGTTTTTGTGGGTTTTTAGCATTCGTTCCAGGTCTGATGCGATTTTGTCGATGATCAAAATTGGGGCTTCGATTTCGGCATTTTCGTTGTTTGGATCTTCTTCTCTGGTTTTGATATTAACTTCTGGGCGCACACGTTGTCTGGTGATTTGGACCAATCCAAATTTGCTTGGGGGCAAGATTTTGTGTTTTGCTTTGTCGTCTTCCATTTCTGATTTTAGGTAATCAAAGAGTATGCGGCGGTTTTCGGGGTTTGCCATATCGATAAAATCGACTACAATAATGCCTCCCATATCACGTAGGCGCAGTTGTCTGGCTATTTCGGCAGCGGCTATCATGTTGACTTCCATGGCGGTGTCTTCTTGATTGTTGGCTTTGTTTGATCTGTTGCCGCTATTGACATCGATTACGTGCAGGGCTTCGGTGTGCTCGATAATAAGGTAGGCACCTTTGCTCATCGAGACGCTTTTGCCAAACGAGGTTTTGATTTGTCTTTCGATATTGTATTTTTCAAAAATGGGTGTATCGTTTGATTGATAAAACTTTACGATTGATTGTTTGGATGGTGCAATTTCTTGCAGGTAATCCTTGGTTTGGTTGTACAACTCTTCGTCATCGATATGAATTCCGGAGAAGGAATCATTGAATACATCTCGTAATATGGAGGATGCTCTGTTGAGTTCTCCTAAAATTTTTGATGGATGGTGAGCAGTTGGTAATTTTTTGCACATTCCCGACCATTTGTCGAGCAATGTTTGTAGATCTTTGTCTATTTCTGCAATTTTTTTGCCTTCGGCTACGGTGCGAATAATCACGCCGAAACCTTTTGGTTTGATGGATTGTACAAGTTTTTTAAGACGGTCTTTTTCTTCTTTGGATTCTATTTTTTGTGATACAGAAACTCTGTCAGAAAAAGGAACGAGAACAATAAATCTTCCTGCAAGTGATAGCTCTGAGCTAATTCTTGGTCCTTTGGTTGATATAGGTTCTTTGACAACTTGTACTAAAATGGATTGGTTTGCCGTTAGAATGTCTAAAACGGCTCCATCTTTGTTGATTTCTTTTTCAAACTGAAAGTTTTTCAAAGAGAAATCTTTTAATTTACCTGTGGTTACAAGTTTTATGAATTTCAGTTGTGAAGTTAGATTTGG
>JAYTNQ010000033.1:0-5709 GCA_043748255.1 Bacteroidota bacterium | reverse complement strand
TAAAACACCTTTGCCATTTATACCTCCATCTTTTGTCATTCCGTATAATTTTCCGTCAGTTGCTTGGATTAAATCCCCAGCAGGATGACTTCCGTTTGTATTGTTAAAATCAACTTTTTTTGTAAGAACGTTTGTTACAGGATTGTATTGAAATATTACTCCTAAAGCACTATTACCTCCATAAAAAGTCATACCATACAATTTTCCATCACTAGCTTGTATCAACGATCCTTTGGGAGTATCTCCGTTTGTATCATTAAAATTAATCTTTTTTGTATAAACATTGGTTATAGGGTCGATTTGAAATAATACACCATAACTTAAAGCACCAATCGTAGTTAGTCCATATAGTTTGCCATCTGAAGCTTGCATTAAAGAACCTTCTGGAATTCCTCCCGTTGTATTTTCAAAATTATATTGAAGTGTGGAATTATTTCCAAAACCATCTGTTTTAAAGATAGTCCCCATATTATTTACTCCACCTGACCTTGTCATTGCCCAAAATTCGGTTTGTGAATTAGCAAACAAACTTATTAGCAAAAATGATAATAGTATTAATTTTTTCATTTTGTTTTTATTTTTAGTTAAAGCTCAAAGTACATCATTTTGATAGATAATTACTATACGACGAAATACGTATATTTTATTTTTAATTTATTGGAATCGTCGTGTCGAGGGCGAATGTCGCCCAACTCATAAATATCCGCAACATCTTCACATTTACATCAATTTTTGGGTAGATTTGCGAAAGTTTACTGCTTTTATTACTACAAATATATGTTTTTTTTAAAATTATTTGATCATTTTTCAATTTTTTTCTTTGATGCTGTCTAATGGGTTTTGGGTGAAATTCCTGCCGATATACAATTTAAAAACAAATAGCGATTAACATCCAACAAATAAGGTCTTGCAAACTCAAAAGGTCTCAATTCGCCCCGATGTAGCGGCATCCTTTTTGGATTTTCTTTTTCAGAAAATCCAAAAAGATATAGCGTGCAGCGGGACAGGTGGTGTGCGAGACGGTTGGTGTGCGCCAAAAAAAAAGAAAAATCGGGGTTCTTTTGGGCAATTTGAAGTATATTTGCGCTCCTTAATTTGGTTTTATGAAGTTTGATTTATTACAAAAAGATGTGCATACCAAAGCTCGTGCTGGTCGTATCACTACGGCTCGTGGGGTGATCGAAACGCCTATTTTTATGCCGGTGGGTACGGTGGCTTCTGTAAAAGGGGTGCATCAACGGGAGTTGAAAAATGATATTAATCCGGATATTATTTTGGGAAATACTTATCATTTGTATCTTCGGCCGCAGCTTGATATTCTTGAAAAAGCGGGTGGTTTGCACCAATTTATGAACTGGGATCGCAATATTTTGACAGATTCTGGTGGGTATCAGGTGTATTCGCTTTCGGCAAATCGAAAAATAAAGGAGGAGGGTGTCAAATTCAAATCGCATATTGATGGGTCTTATCATTTTTTTACGCCCGAAAAGGTGATGGAAATTCAGCGGGTTATTGGTGCCGATATTATCATGGCTTTTGACGAGTGTACGCCCTATCCGTGTGATTATCGCTATGCGCAGCGGTCTATGAAGATGACGCACCGCTGGCTGGATCGCTGTGTGAACCACCTTGAAAAATTGCCTTTTAAATATGGTTTTGAGCAAACTTTTTTTCCGATTGTGCAAGGGAGCACTTACAAGGATTTGCGACAACAGTCTGCAGAATATATAGCCAATTCAAATCAAGCAGGCAATGCTATTGGTGGTCTTTCGGTGGGCGAGCCTGCCGACGAGATGTATGCGATGACCGAGGTGGTATGCGAGATTTTGCCAGAGGATAAGCCTCGCTATTTGATGGGGGTTGGTACGCCTATTAATATTTTGGAAAATATAGCTTTGGGTATCGATATGTTTGATTGTGTGATGCCTACTCGAAATGCTCGAAACGGTATGCTTTTTACGGCACATGGCACCATAAATATTAAAAACAAAAAATGGGAGGCCGATTTTAGTCCGATAGACCCGATGGGGTTTACGTATGTTGATACCGAATATACCAAGGCTTATTTGCGACACTTGTTTGCGGCAAACGAGTTTTTGGGCAAGCAGATTGCTACGATTCACAACCTTGGTTTTTATATGTGGTTGGTTCGTGAGGCTCGAAAACGTATTATTGATGGCGATTTTGCAAGTTGGAAGGCGATGATGGTCAAAAATATGGATCAGCGGCTCTAATAAAAAAATATATGTTGACAATTATAGACAAATACTTGCTCAAAAAATATTTATCGACTTTTGTCGTGATGCTTTTGCTATTTGTTCCAATCGGTATTGTGATTGATGTTTCTGAAAAGGTGAACAAAATGATCGAAAACAAGGTGCCATTTGCTCAAATTGCAAGTTATTATTTGGATTTTACGATCTATTTTGCAAACCTGTTGTTTCCAATATTTTTGTTTTTGTCTGTAATTTGGTTTACCTCAAAGCTGGCCAATAATACCGAGGTAATTGCCATTTTGAGCTCTGGAATATCGTTTACACGCTTTTTGAGACCTTATTTGATTGGAGCAACCCTGGTTTCAATAACTGCATTGCTGGCAGGTTTTTTTATAGTGCCCAAAGCCAATGATGGCTTTAACAACTTTAGATACACCTATTTGCGTGGCAATGGAATCGCCGAAATGCGCGACAACTCTAATGTTTTTAGACAAATTAGCAGCGACGAGTTTATCTATGTCAACAGCTATAACTCGACCGCAAAAATGGCTTTTAACTTTTCTCTCGAAAAATTTAAAGACCAAAAATTGGTTTACAAAATCACGGCAGACCGCATCAAGTGGAACCCAAAAGACAGCACCTATACCCTATTTAACTACTGCAAACGCCGCGTGGGCGACCTTGATGACCAACTGATCAAGATGGACAAAAAAAAAGCCAAATTCAACTTCGAGCTCGAAGATTTGACACCCGTGGTTTATATTGCAGAAACGTTGAGCCTAACCAATCTTAACCAGTTTATAGACCGCGAACGAAAACGAGGTTCCTCAAACATAAACGTATATCTTGTTGTGCTTTACAAAAAATATAGCATTCCAATATCTGCCTTTATACTCACTATTATTGCCGTAGCGGTAGCCTCTATGAAACGCCGTGGCGGCATGGGGCTCAACTTGGCCATAGGAATTGGAATAGCCTTTACCTTCATTTTTATCGACAAAATATTTGGTGTCCTTGCCGAAAAATCGAGCATGCCACCCATTATCGCCGTTTGGATCCCAAATCTAACTTTCGGAATATTAGCCATTTATCTGCTCAAAAATGCAAAACGATAACCTTCAAAAACATTTGCACCTGCATCTCATCGTTTTCATTTGGGGGTTTACGGCCGTTTTGGGCGCATTAATATCACTCGACGCACTCCCATTAGTGTGGTTTCGCATGATGATGGCCATCGGATTTATCGCTATCTATATCATTATCAAAAAGATACCAATACAATTGGCCCCAAAAACAATCCTCCTTTTGCTAGCAGCCGGAATCATCATTGCCCTGCATTGGCTCACTTTTTTTATGGCCATCAAAGTTTCAAATATATCAGTAACACTCGCTTGCCTATCAACAGGGGCGTTTTTTACGGCATTTTTGGAGCCATTATTGCACAAAACCAAAATTGTTTTATACGAAGTTTTCTTTGGACTTGTAGTCGTTTTTGGGCTTTGTATTATCTTCAAAGTCGAAAGTCAATACACAACCGGAATGCTGCTTGCGCTCACATCGGCATTTTTGTCGGCACTATTTTCTGTAATCAATAGCAAATTTGCCAAAATCTATAATCCAACCATCATATCACTTTATGAACTCGTGGGTGGCGTTGCCTTTTTGAGCCTGTTTTTGTTATTTTCAGGTAGTTTCGACGCCAATTTTTTCAAAATATCAACATCAGATTGGTTTTACCTCGCCATATTGAGTTCTATTTGCACCGCCTACGCATTTATCGCATCGGTAGGCTTGATGAAATATTTGAGCCCCTACACCGTGATGCTCACCATCAATTTAGAACCCATTTACGGCATTATTTTGGCCATAATTGTCTTCCAAGACAAAGAAAAAATGAGTACCGCTTTCTATATCGGCGCCCTAATAATCCTGTCAACAGTAATCCTAAACGGCATTTTAAAAAGCTTTAAAAAGTAGTTTTTTTGGAGCAGCACAACCGTGTTCCTCAAACTATCAGTCCCGCTGCACGCTATATCTTTTTCTTTTTTTTGAAAAAAAAAGAAAAAGGATACCGCTACATCGGGGCTAGATTAGACCTATAGTTTTTCAATACATTTGAAAAAAAACGCTTCTATATTTAAAAACAAAAAAATAATCTAAAGCTATAATAAAAACAGCGCTTCCATTTTTGAACGCAACGCATCGCCATGCAAATCTTTGGCAATAATGACACCGTTTTTGTCCAAAATATAAGTCGCTGGAATACTCTCAATTTTATATTGCAACGCAATTGGATCCTGCCATTCTTTGAGGTTTGATACCTGCTCCCAAATCAAGCCATCCTTTGCGATTGCTGCAGTCCATGCAGCATGAGTCTTATCAAGCGAAACCCCAATAATATTCAATCCCTTTTGATGAAAATCGTGATACAATTTGACCATCGCAGGATTTTCTGCCCGACATGGCCCACACCACGAAGCCCAAAAATCTATAATGGTATATTTGCCCAAAGACGCTGTGAGAGAAACTTGCTTTCCCGTTGGGTTTGGAGCAAAAAAATTGGGAGCAACGCTCCCAATTTTTGAATCATTTTTTAAAGCAAAAGCTTTTTTTATTCGTTTGGCCTCTTTGGTGGTTTTCAGTGAAGCATCCAAATTGTCAAATATTTTTTTCAACTTGACCATATCGGCGGTTGGCTGGTTCAAAAACTGTTCTAAAAACAATAACGACAAATAAGATTTTGGATTTTTTTCCATGTGATCCATAGATAGTTTTTCAAATTCTTTTTGATAAACACTATTTTCTTTCATCAAAGCATTAATCGCTACGGTATCTTTCTTGGTTTGAGCCTCATTAAATTTGGCCATATTTGCATTCTGAAAAGCCATCATTCGTTTGTTTATTTTTTGGCTTTCTTTGGCATAAATCGTCAATTGCTCGTTGCTAAATGTGCCTGAAACAGTGCTTTTCCCGATAGAATCTTTTCTTATTTTTAATGCAATTTCGCCGTTTTCTAATATAATTACAGCTTTTCCTTCAATTTTGTCAACAGCAACAAAGTGAATACTTGGCGCCGTAACTTTACCTTCAAATTTGAATTTTCCGTTTTGAACTTTTACAGTATCAACCTGAACCAAGCCCGTAGAATCTTGTTTTTGCAAATAAACATTTACACCATTCGCAATTCCGGTGGCATCGCCTTCTATAATAAATTCGTCTTTTCCAACTTTGTTACAAGCAATAATCGAAGCTGTAGCAAGTAATAATAATAGGTATTTTTTCATTTTTGGTGTTTTTTGGTTTTATGATGGCAAAAGTATTTAAAATAATAAGAATTTTGAAAATTTTTATCAAAATTTTATCAATATTATTTCATTTATTTAACTTAATTTCAGTTTTAGTGCGGTTTTTAATCTTGATTGATAGTTTTTCTACAAACAAATGAGTTCAAAATATGTCGTTTTGCAAAACGTGTTGGCGAATCGGCATTTAC